>BOCC01000012.1 GCA_026002715.1 Synergistales bacterium | reverse complement strand
AATCAGTTATAAGAAACTTAAACTGATTGAGAAAAGAAAGACCATTTTAGTAGAACAAGAAAGGAGAAAGGCTCATTCCTCCCCGGCATAAAATGCCGAGGTCTCTTGAGCCTAAAAACAGGATGAATAGCCCTCGAATTTTTCGGCTAATTCTTTATAGCTTACCTCTGAGGAGACATGAATTGCTGAAAGCGTCATTGCAAGAAGGCGTTCCCGTTCATAAACTCCTGGCATAGGTATTTCTATAACATCATCGAAACGCCTGAACAACGCTTCGTCCAGAGTGACTTTTAGGTTGGTGGTCGCAATGACAAGCCCTGGGGCGTCATATTCATCCAGTAAAGTAAGCAACATATTCACGATACGTGGCACTTCTCCAACATCCTGAGACGACACGCGAGATTTTGCGATAAAGTCACACTCATCCAGCAGAAGAACAATAGGCTCCTTCTTGCAATAATCAAATACCGCGCGCAGGTTTGAAGCTGATTCACCAAAATACGACGAAAGCAACGCATCAAACCGAACTTTGAACAAAGGAAGTCCCAGGTTTCTAGCTATACGCTCCGCGCTCAAAGTTTTGCCGCACCCCGGAGCACCATGAAGCAGAATTTTCTGCTTGGGGGAAAGATTATACTTACCGAGCCGTTCTTTTGCTGCGTATTCCTTCTCAATAGATAGAAGACGTGTTTCAACCTCTTCAGACAATACCATATGGTGCTTCAGATGTTCCCTCGGGATAAAGGAAACAAGTGGAGAATTTGTTCGTTTACTCGTTGGTAGGGATGTTAGCCCCATTCCGTTTATAGTAGCGCTACCGTTGCCTCTATTACCTAAATTTGCGAAGCGCGGCTTTTCCGTAGCAGAAATATTTTCAAGTGAAGCCGCAAGTTTTACGTGTTTAAGCTCGCGCTCTTTATTGATAATACAAAGAGCTATTTTTTTCATAGAAACGATATCCTCAGAAAAAATTGCCTTGAACATTCGCTTCATTAATTCAGCTTTAATAACATTCACCCCCAATCCCCGGCAACTCACCCACAACCCTCACCGTCTCCAAACTCACCGTAATCACCGACAGCAGCAAGTCCAGAATATACCTCGGCTTTCCATGCTCCGCCGCCCAGTCATTCGGGTCATTTTTGATCCGGCTGTCCTTGTCGGTTTTGACCTGATAGCGCTCCATGACCCACTCGATCGCGGACTTGCCGTTTACGACATAATTATAGGCGGCGAGGGGGATATTTGTGAGGCGGATATAGGGGTTGTATTGAATGGCGCTTTTGTCGCCTTTCTTGACGAACGTCATTTTCTCGACGCGGAAGTTTCTATTGTCCGCGCCGGTGACGGTCACGTCCGGGCAAGCTTGACGGACTCGTAGAACCGCGACAGAACCATGACATCTTTTTCCATCGCCTGCTCCTCCAGCAGATCGACCATTTTTTGCAGGGCCTTCGACACCGGATTGTTCCGCGCGAAGGAATAATTCTCGAACAGCGCCTCGAACACAGGCCGGGTGATGAGGTGCTGCGCCAGCATCTCAATAGCGTCGTCCTCCGTCACCGCCGGGTTGATGTTCTTACGCAGGCCGCTTAGAAAGTCGCGGAACGTCTCCTTGTGCTTGCCGTCCTTAGCTGTAAGGCGGCTGATACGCTCGATGTAGTTTTGCGCGATTTTTGCCACGTCCTGCGCCCATTGCTCCCAATAGCGCTTGTTCCCGACCTTCTGAACCATCCGGGCGTAAATGATGTGTTGCAGATCGCGAACGTCCTGATACGGCAGAAGGAATTGACGCGCGCCGCCATATCCATATTCGCCTCCGCCGGAAATATTGTTGCCGCCCGCCCCATAGCCTCCGGGTTCGTAATCTCCCGCTATTCCCCTCTATGTTGGCTCCTTTGACAGTTTTTTAGGAAATTATCGTTTAACAGCGGCTCGGGTGGCTTTTTGAAGTCGGTTGAAAACCTGAGTGCCTTTTAAGTCTTTGTTGTTTTTGGCATAGTCTATTGCTTTCTGTCTATTACGGTCTTTTATGCTTACATTTGCGCCAGAGTCGAGAAGTAGTGATATGACTTCAGGGTTGGAGTTGTGCTGGGCGGCGTGGATTAAAGCCGTTGCGTTGAATATGTCTTTTATATTGACATCCGCATTTTTTCCGAGAATGACGGAGATTATTTCCGGATTGGAATTATGCATGGATGCCATCATAAGGGCCGTCGCGCCATATTCATATTTTGCGTTTATATCTACGTCACTGTCAAGCAGAAGAGAGAGGACTTCGGGGTTGGGGTTAAACGTGGCTGCATGCAACAGAGCTGTTGAACCATTTTGGTTTTTTATGGTGGCGTCAGCGCCATGTTTGAGCAGAAGAGATGTAACTTCAGGGTTGACGATAGTTTCGGTAACGTACATTAAAACTGTTTTACCATTTTTGTCCTGCGCATTCACGTCGGCGCCATATTGGATAAGAAGAGAAAAAATATCAGGGTCTGAATTTGTTTCCGAGGCGAGAATTAATGCTGTTTTACCATCTTCGGCTGCTGCGTTTACGTCTGCGCCATTTTTGATGAGAAATTCTATAATTTCCGGATTGGGGTTGCCGACGATGGCAGACATCAGGGCTGTTATGCCTTTTGTGGTTTTTTCGTTTACGTCTACGCCGTGTTTAAGCAAGAGTGAGAGAACTTCCGTATTAGGGTTACTCAGGGCGGCGGATACAAAAACCGTTTTACCATTATTGGTTTTTGTGTTTATGTCGGCACCGTTGTCTAAGAGAAAGGAAATAATTTCAGGGTTGAGATTAGATGAAGCGGCATAAATCAAGGCAGTAGAGCTGTCGTCACTTTTGGCGTTTATGTCTATATTGTGTCTGAGCAGAAGAGAGAGAACTTCAGGGTTGGGGTTGCTGTGAGCGGCGCACATAAAAACCGTTTTTCCTGATTTATTTTTTATATTGATGTCGGCGCCATTATCAAGGAGAACAGAAATAATTTCGGGTTCGGGATTATTTGCGGCGGCATACATTAGGGCAGTTATTCCATTCTCTTCTTTTGCGTTTACTTTTGCACCACTTTTAAGTAAAAACTTGATGGCTTTTGGTCGGGGATTTTTCCATGCGACGTGCATTAAGGCGGTCATACCGTCTTTGTCTTTGGCGTTTACGTCGGCACCGGAGGCAATTGCGTCTTTTATTTTGCGAGTTTTACCGTTGGAACAAAGTTCGAAAAAATCTTGAGCGATCAATAAAGAACATCTCCCTTCTTAAATTGCTATACTCCCACGGTTTGGGATGAATTAACGTAGATCGTTATCTTCCGCTTTTGTGGCCGTTCTTATCGGTTTGAATTATGATTTCTTCTTCTGGGTCGATGTTAATTTTGCCGAGATCCTTGAGGTTATGGAGGATGAAAACATTATCACCAGTGTCTTGGACTGCATATGTTCCAATTGTGGTGATAATAGATCCTTGATTTAATTTATCTTTTCTACGTGAGATGATTCATTTTAGCACGAACGTATATTTATGACCCGCGACATCTTTTCTCCTTTTTTGATTGCGGTTTCGATCTCCTCGGGCGTGCCATTGGCGCATAATCCAAAAAATTCTTTGTCGTCCATACTGAACTACCACCAACTAAAGTCGGCGGTAGTTCAGTTAGCAGGTCTTCCAAAGGGAGCTATCGTTCTATGCCCGTGGATAGCGTAGCTTTTTCGAGCCGTTTCAGCGCGTCGGTGTTTTTCAGGCTGTTAAGTTTTTTGGCGTAATCCAGTGCTGTCTTGCCGTTATTGTCTTTTATCCGCGCATCCGCCCCGGCGTCAAGGAGAATTGGTATTGTTTTTGTATTGTAATTACTATGAACAGTGTGCATTAAAGATGTACTGCCGTTTACGTCCTTTGCGTTCACATCCGCGCCGCCTTCAATTAGAAATGAGACAACTTCGGAGTTGGAGTTATTCATAGCGGCGATCATTAAAGCTGTATGTCCGCCGTTTTCAGTTTTCGCATTTACATCTGACCCCTTATCGAGCAGCAACGAGATTGCATCAGGGTTGGGATTGTCAGCGGCAGCGTACATCAAAACTGTCATGCCATTGTTGCTTATAGCGTTTGTATCCGCTCCGTTTTCGAGTAGAAGCGATAATGCCTCTGTATTGCCGTTGTTTTCAGCGGCATACATCAGCGGCGTTTTCCCGTCTCTGTTCTTCGCGTTTACATCCGCCCCATGCTTTATCAAAAGCTCTATGCTATCCATATTGGAATTATCTCTGGCGGCATACATCAATGGGGTAATTCCTTGGCTATTTTGCTCGTTTACGTCAGCGCGAAAGCCTATTAAAAGCGCGATAGATTCAGGTTCAGCATAATCGGCGGCAGACATTAGCGGGGTCATTCCTGTATGGTCTTCTATTTTTGTATTAGCACCGTGTTTCAGCAGTAATGCCATAGATTCTAAGTCACCGATAACATATCCTAATAGTGAACCAGAATTTCTATCGTCTACAATGTTCACATCCGCTCCATGTTCGATAAGAGTTTTGATGATATCTGAACTTTTTAGGGGAGAACAATTTTCGGTGGCGTGCATTAAAGCGGTTTCGCCATATTGGTTTCTTATATTAACATCTGCCCCATGGTTAAGTAAAGTGGTGATGACTTCCATGTTGGGACTATGGGAAACGGCATTGATTAAAGCCGTCTCGCCGTAGCAATCTCTTTCGTTTATGTTCGCGCCGTTATCAATAAGAAGCTCAAAAACTTTAGGGTCTTTATTCCATTCGGCGGCGTATATAATTGGCATTGTCCCGTTTTCGTCATCCATGTTCACATCCGCGCCGTTTTCGATTGCGGCTTTGATTTCTTCGGGCGTACCGGTTGCGCATAATCTAAGAAATTTTTTGCTATCCATAATAAAAATCTCCTTTCGGACTTTTGAATTTTAACTACTATGATTTTTTAACTATCTGAAAAACGTTATTGACATATTAGCTATTTGCAACTGTCGTTGAATAGGTTCGGCTAACCCTCTACGAATTCTTGGCAAAATCATTAGGCATTTAGGCATAAAAGGGAATCTGACGTGAACTCGAAACGCCGAATCAGCAAGAAACCCGGACAAAGAAACACAAAAAATAATAATGAGAAGTATGTCGATGTCTCCAAGGAGCGTTTCCACAAGGGTCGCCCCTATTGTGGCAGGATAGAAAGCAAACGAGTATAGTTATCTTTCGACAACGGATGGAGAGCGGGAGGCAATTTGAAGACGGGTGAAAGTTTTAGTGCCTTTCAAATTCGGATTTTTTTTCGCATGATCTATAGCTCTTTTTTTCTTATAGTCTCTTACGGTTACATCAGCGTTATGATCAAGAAGGATGTCCGTAATTTTAGGGTTTGGATTCCAAAGAGCGGCAGACATTAAAGCTGTTTGACCATATGTGTCTTTTGCGTTGATGTTTGCACCGCTCTTGAGGAGAAAAGACAAGACTTCAGTATTTGGGTTCCACCCGGCTGCGGACATTAGAGATGTGTAGCCGAATTTATCTTTTGTGTTCACATCGGCGCCGTGTTGGATGAGTAGTGAAGCGATTTTTGAGTCAGGATTGTTTCGGACAGCCCATAAAAGAGGAGTCCATCCGTCTTCGTCTCTTGTGTTTATATCAGTGCCGCGCTGGATGAGAAGAGATGTAATTTCGGATTTTGAATTGTCTGTAACAGCAAACATCAATGCCGTATAACCATCTTTATCTTTTGCGTTTATATCAGCACCTGCATCAAGAAGAAGGGCGATGGTTTCAGGATTGGGATTTTCTCGAACGGCATATATCAAGGGCGTTCTTTGGCGGTTGTCTCTGGCGTTTACGTCCGCGCCAAGTTGGAGAGCGGCGTTAATTTCATCGGGATTACTTATGGCGCATATATCAAAAATATCAAAAAAATTATTTAAATTTGGCATAGATTTTTTCTCCTTTCGGGTACAAATTATAGTCAGCGCTCAAGGGATGTTGTGTTGGATGAGAGTTTTTCGAGTTTACGTCAGATCCCCTTTTATACTCAAATGTCTATGGCGTGTTTTAAAACTTGCCCTAAGAACTACAATATGCTCGTTGACCATTGTTTCTACGGTATTTCCGGTGACATTTGTCGGCGAATTTCTCGACGGCATGACTTTGTTGGATATGTCACGGTTTATCGTGTATATATGTTGCAATCCATATTTTTTGCCAAGCTCGATGATGATAACATCGGTGAACAGTTTGCAGTTTTTGACCGTCCTATTGCCTACAACCCAAAAGTGGTATCCGCCTTGCTTGGTTTTTTCCGATATTGCACTAAGCGATTTATCCAAATCACTATAAAAGCTGAACACATCGCCCGCGCGTTCAATATCCGCCTCTTTGATTGCTTCAAGTGAACGGCGAAGTGTTGGGCTGTCGAGCGTATATTCAAATCCATTTCTGTATTTTTGACCGCCCATAAGTGATTTATCTATGTCCATTATTTCTTTATCGCCCAAATTAAACAAGTCTATCCATTGCAGAGATAGACGGCTAAACTCCCCATATGCCACGGTTGTTCTGCTATCGCCATATGGTGGTGATGTAAGCACTAAATCAATGCTGCCATTTGGCACGTTGGCAAGCGACGTGGCATTATCGGAAAAAATATGCACATCGGTTACTGTAGCGATACCTAAAGCGTCATAGAACGAGTTCATTTTTTCTACGTTGCGCTTCAATATCTTAAAGAACTCATTTTTTACATCGGGGTTGTGATTTTCTATTTTTTGTGGTGGTATACGAAACATCTTAAACTCACCGTTGCGCCGATTTGACACGAGCCGAATACTTTCACTGAACGCAATTAGCATAAATTTTCTAATATTGTCATTCGTTATTGTTCCGATAGCGTTTTTTATCAACTGTAATTCAAAAATTACGCGCGGCTTAAACCAATAACCTATATTTTTGAATTTTGGCACAGTGATATCGATTCTATTTTTGGCAAAATATCGTTCCAAATAAATATGCGCTTCATCACCCCAATTATCTTTAGCCGTCAAATCCAGCTTGCACGTATCGAAAAAATACGCATTGATTTCAGCGATGATTTGACTGTATTTACTGTATTCGTTCTCGTAAGCTCGAACTGACTACCCTAAGCCACCTGTGGTTATCTTTCGCGTTTACGTCGGCGCCGGAGGAGTTGAGGATAAGGGAAGTGGTTTCCGGAGTCCTTGCTCATAGAATTGTCTTTCATATTATTACTCTATTTTGTTTTCAGCGGCCTCGGTCATATTTTGGAGACTGTGTTTGTTCTTGGGTACTGGTTGCACGAGGAATCTCAAATGTGGCGTATAGGTATTTTATGTCTATCTTGCCTCCTATTATTGGGTTCAAAATAATGGAGTCTATGGTGGTATTTTTTGTGATGTATGTTAAATGAGTATATTTTTCTTCGTTGTGTGATTTTACGAAAATGGCAAGTACCTGCTGACGATTATTTGTTATGTTCCGCACATCTTCTTTTAATGCGGTATTGGGTACATATATTCCGTGTACATCTTTAAAGCCTAAAGCAGATGTAACAGTCCCGGCAACTTTGTCAGCAACTATACGTGACGTTAAATTTTTGTATTTATATTCGCCAATCATTTTTGCTGTTTGGTGGATGTTCATCAAATTAGGAAGTACACTTAATTTCATTTTAGTCGTACCGTCAGTAGCAAAATTTATGTGATTTGGACTAACTCTATCTTCTGCGGCAAACTGTAAAAAAGTCGATTTATCCAATCCTATTGTTTTGTCGGGAGTTAATGAAACTCCAGTAAGATGCAAAAAATTATGCGGCAAAAAAGACGACTCAAAATATGCAGATTGGTTGTTGTTATTGGAAACGAACATGATGTTTTTGCAAGAAAGGTTGTATAGATATAAAAGAGCACAACTATGAATAATTCTTGTGGCTTCTTCTTTTATTGTCATTTTAAAATCACCTTCAACATCATGGAATATGCTAAGAGGGGGTAACAGTCCCGCAGGTCTGCGATACCCCCTCTTAATGGCTGATTTTTCGCTGTCCGCCAGCACGCCGGCACGATTGCAGTCCGGCAACAGTTTCGAGTTTTTCGTTGCTCGCCAACACGCCGGCACGATTGCAGTCCGGCAACAGTTTCGGATTTTTAAAGGTGTCAGCCCACCTAATGTTTAAATTATAGAAGATGTTTGTGAGGTTGTCAAATTTGTATTCTTATGGTCATCATCAAGAAGCGTTTGACACTTAGACGGGGCATGAACGAATTACGCACCCCGTTTCGACTTGTATTTTATAGGGCGTAGGCCCTGTGTTGCACGTATTCCTATTCCTCTCCGCTGTCATGGCAGTTGTCATCGCGCCGGACGCTACCCGATGTTTTGGGCCCGCTATTCGGAGGGGTGAGGACTTTTTCTGCTCGCCCCTGTTGCGTTCTATTGTCAATGTACTTTGTAGTTTATATATTATTATATTAAAATCTTTTTCTTTGTCAATAGAAAAGCGTGAGATTTGTGATTTTTTTGTTATTTTTGTGAGGCTTATTTGAGCTTTTTGAGCCTTACTTGAATTATTGTTGAGATATGATGAGCTATTATTGAGCTTTCTGAGCTTTCTGAGCTTTCTGAGCTTTATCGATAAATTACAATAGTGTAAAAAAGGTAATACCGTATTTTAAAATATTATAACATATTTATAAAAATAAGGTAATACCAAAATAGAAAGCTCTATAACCGCGGTATTGACCATATCAATGAATATGTAACAATTTTTGTTTTTGGTTACATGGCGGCTAAAGACGTTGTTTTTTCGGTTGCCGGGGTATACAGGTTTTCGTTATTGCTCAATTTCGGCAGAGCGGGAGGCTGATTCGAGTTGACGGGGAATTTCCGTATTTTTTAAGAGCGTTCGGTTTCAATCCGTGCCCCATGCGAGGGCGACCCTTTGATGAAACTTACGGAGTAAACGCAGGAGTTTCAATCCGTGCGTCTCATGTGAGGCGCGACATGGAGCAATATACCCTTGATGCTCAATGAGAAAATTTCAATTCGTGCGCCTCATGCGAGGCGCGACGGGGAGGGCTTTTCTTATATTGACTATAATAACATTTCAATCTGTGCGCCTCATGCGAGGCGCGACTTACCGGCATGTAGTTGGATCATTCCCAAGTCACATTTCAATCTGTGCGCCTCATGCGAGGCGCGACTGCCGCTCTTTCAATGTCCTCATAATTCCAATTATTTCAATCTGTGCGCCTCATGCGAGGCGCGACGCAAAAATGTCGGGAAAGCATTTAAAATGATAATTTTTCGCAAAAAAACAAAAAAATAACCTTTTAAAAACCAAAAAAGATGTATGCGCAAGAAATGTTGACGCAACCCATGATTTTTGGTTATGTTTTTAGGTTTTTGCGGGTGCGAAGAACACGGTGTTTTCATGTTCACTTAGAGTTCGCACCCGCAAAATGAGAAGATGTAACTATGCTTATTACAGCAGTTCTAAAAATTCAACACCTTTTGGCATTTCCCTATCCACATTGAACGCGTAATCGGTAAACTTGCGCGGAGGGGCCGAATCATCGACGCGCTTCGCGCTAACTTTGTCAAAAAGAGTGATTGCCGGAGCGTTGCCGATAGCTGAATTATGTTTAAACACAAACAGCTTTCGCGAAGACATCCTGCCGCGAGCGGCGGAGTGGTCATGGTCGAACATGTTTTTCAGCGCGTCCCAGAACAAGCTTAAATCATCTTCGTTGAATCCTGTTTTTTCCGCAAACTTAGCTGAGATAAAACCCTCCATGCGGTAAAGTGCGTAAGGGACTATGCATTTACGGCCTATTGTGTGGTTTTCACTATCCCTTTCCTCTTCATTCGTCGATGACATGCGGTGTATAGTGATTTCTTGTTGTAGGATTTTATCCTGACTTTTCGCGAAACAAATCTGTATCGGACCGCAAACCTGGCCGCATTTATAATCGCCGGTCTCCAACACCGCGCCAAACATGCGGATATCAAAAAACCTCTTGCACATATACTGTTGTGCTATCAGTTTTGATTCCTTTTTGTCCTCTTTGGCGGGGATTTCATTAGCTTCATACGCTAGTTTATGTTTGTTATTCAGCACATCCCCCATCGAAACGTAGAGATCGTAGCCCTCGCTGCGCTCCTTGACAATCTCGACATAATTACGCACCTTACGTTTAATGCATACGTCAGTCACAATACCAAGACGTGTCTGAGGGTCAATACGAGGCATATTACCACTGTCAGGGTCGCCGTTGGGATTACCGTTTTCCACATCAAAATACAGTACAAACTCATAACGATTACCAATAACCTTACTCATCATTGATCTCCTCCATTCAATGTAGTGACGTTTCAATTTGCACATTACTTCATAGATCCATGCCATTGTTACTTTCGCGGCTTTTTCTCTGCTTAAGGCACAGAATCCGCCGCCGAAGGCGGGGAGTCTGTGTTAAGCGTCTCTTGTATGCCCGTTTGTTTCACTGAATCTTTGTCTTCTTTTTCTTGTTTCGTATAGAGATTCTGGCGCTGATGATAATAACCTACAGTGAACCGGCACTGATCTTTCGTGTCCAAAATCTCGGGGAAAGTGTCAGCCGGGAGTTTGGTAAAAATTTCATGCAAAACGGATTTGGGATAATAATTCCTTGATTTTGATATGTGATGTTCAAAAAGCGAGAACAACACAGGGAAAACTGTCTGAGGCGTTGTCATGGCGGCGTTAAGATATCTGTCTGTTATCGTGGAGTTTATCTCACCACCGAGTGCGTCCCGTTGCGCTTTTTCAAGCACGGCGAATATCCTACCTAATAAGTAAGCCAGATTTGTTTCTTCTTTGTTTAGTGACAATGTTATCATCTCCTTCTTATTGTTATGCCGTGCATCGCGGTTGAGAATACCCTTCAGTATTCCGGCGCGGACATGGTTAATATTTTTGTCCGCACGTATCCTTGCCAAAATTGCGTCACATAGAGTATACGGATAAGATGTACCCTCTATAATGCTACGCAATAAAGCATCCTTAAGCACCGGGGGGATGTTTTGTTTTCGCTCTTTGTAGTCTTTGCCACGCGACGCTTCGAGCAAAATATTATACGGGGTGATAAGTTTTTGATCCCACGCCGCACCTTCAATGTCGATGTCATGATAATGCTGTCCAATACCGGCAAAAAGATTCCCAAACGTATCAATGTTAAAAAAACGTATGGCAAGGCGTGTTTTTGAAGCCGACATACCGAGAATATGAAATTTAATATTTACATTTATATCTGGGATGTCGGTCGGTTTTCCTTCACGGAGGGACATCAGGGCCGCGTTTATCTTTTGCGTCGCCAATTCATCGAGGTTCTGGGTTTCCTTAAATCCCCCAAGCCAAAATGCGCGCAAAAAATTTTCTTCGTTAGACGCTTTTTCTTCCGCCCAAAAAACAATTTTCCGATCGTCTATATCTATGGAGTTTTGAGGGCTGAGGATAAGAGCGTTGAGCGCTGTTGTGTATTTAAACATCGCCACCTCTGAAACAGGAGCGTTAGTGCCGTTGATGTTTTTGCCGTTCGCGTCTTTGCGCGTGAGGTCGTAAGACTTAAAAGATTCCAGGTTAAAACAGACAAGGGTTGGCTTATCCTGTCCAAAACCGCTAAAATTGCCATGAAGCCGGGCAATAGGAGCAACCTCACCCGTCACGAGGCATTGCGCAACCTCTGAATTCTGCAAGGATTTAAGATTGTATTCCTCCCACGCGGATCTCATTGCCAGGCGGTCATGAATATAACCGGGAATACCGTCAAGGCAAAAAACAATATTTTTGGATCCCAATGTTTTTGCGTATTTTCCCGGTATTCCAGTTACTTTCTCAAGAAAATTTAGTATGGCGGTTCCGCCGTCATCTTTAACGTCACCAATTATCGCACGATGAAAATCTCTTGCCGCTCCAAGTTTTTCTTGCCCGTGTTTGGGATCGGTACCAAAAAAGTATTCGGCGTTATCGCACAGAAAACCAGGCGCAATATTGTTGCTCCGTTTAACGTGCTGCGGCGTATTCAACTGCCGGAATTTTTTTCCGTCAAGCAACGGTAGCACGTCTAAAATATCACCGTCTATATTCAGCGCAACACAAGACGAAACGGGATTCAACGTGTATCCAAACCTCGCTATGCCAGTGTCTGGATTTGCCGCAAGCCGGTCGTAATACTTACAAAGTGACTGTAAAATCATGCCGCCACCGCCTCAGATACGTTAATAACACCGTATCGCATTTTGGCTTCAAAAAATATGGGGGTATGCTTGTAATGTTTTGTTGCTTCATTTATGACTTCGTACTTCATGTCCCAAAGCATACGGCCTAAATCACGTACAGGTACATCGGAATAAAAACTTCGAGGGAGGGTTTCGCCTTCTTCGATCAGCCGGAAGTGGGCTGAAAATTCACGACAGCCAAGCCATGGTTGATGGTAGCATCGTCCTCTTCTGGCGTTGATATTAAAAATGTCAAGAACCTTACCCTCAGTGTCGGTTGGATTTATTTTTTCGGGGTTGAGATTGAAATGCGCGTCGATAATATAGGACACATCGCGCAACATAACCGTTAAGCGTTGCTGGTGTCCCCTTGACATATTCTGATGCAGATCAACGCTATCTCCTTTCATTGCCTGCTTGATGTTACCCATCTTAATTTTGTCCGGTAATTCGTTTCGCAGTATGGAAGCAAACCGTACTTCATTGAGTACCGTTATTTTGTCTACCACCCACTCTATGCCATGGTGCCAATAAACAGCCTCAACAATACCGCGTGCCGCCGACGGCGTAATTACGTCGTAACTATACCGTTCAGCTTTCATTTCAGGACGAGTAAAACACGCGCGTTCACCGTAAACAAGCAATTTGACACCATAAGACAAAATCGCCACATCCTTCTTTGTATATCTATGTCCCTATGCGAGGGGCAACGATTAAAAAAATCAACAATTAATGCCGAGATTGCTTGGTTGCGCTAAGGAGGCGATGGAAGACTTCCGTTTTTTTCAGTTTGCGATTTTTTAAAGCATAATCTATCGCTTTTTTGTCATATGCGTTTTTTATGGTAACGTCCGCGTTATGGACAAGCAATGACAAGACAACATCAGGATTGGGATTTTGCTCCGCCGCGTACATGATAGCTGTTTTGCCGTCTTTATTTTTTGCATTTATATCGGCTCCGTAATCGAGGATAGTTTCAATAACTTCTGGATTGGGATTGAGACGAGCGGCCCACATCAGCAATGTCATATCATACCTGTTTTTTGCGTTTAGATTGGCACCGTTATCAAGCAAAAGCGCGACCACTTTGGGGTTAGGATTTTTCCATGCGGCGAACATCAGAGCTGTTATCCCATTTTTGCTTCTTGCGTTGACATCGGCGCCAGCGTTAATAGCAGATTTAACAGAATACAGCGTTCCCTCGGCACACAAATCTAAAAATACTCTTTTAGCGGACAGGATTTTGTCTTTTATTGTCGTGGGTTGTGTTGATAATGACATAGTTGTATTTAACGTATCCATGACGTTTTCTCCTTTTGATTTTCGGGTACAAAATTATAGTCAGCGCTCAAGGGATGTTGTGCTGGACGAGAGTTGAAGGCGTGTGACGACTTGAGTATTTCTTAAGTCTTTGTTCTTTTTTATGTAGTCTATAGCTTGCTTTCCATATTTATTTTTTATATATGGATCTGCGCCAGAGTCGAGAAGCAGTGATATGACTTCAGGGTTGACATTAGATAGAGCGGCGTACATCAGGGCTGTCATGCCGTGGGTATCTTTCGTGTTTACGTCGGCGCCGGAGGAGTTGAGAATGAGGGAAGTGGTTTCCGGGTTTGGATTGTTTACGGCAGCTACCATCAAGACAGTATAACCGTCTTTGTCTTTTGCGTTAGGATCGGCGCCGCTGGCGATAAGGAGAATGGGAACTTCTGTGTTGGCATTGTTAGCAATGGCAGACATTAAGGGCGTTCTTTGGCGGTTATCTTCTGCGTTTATATCGGCGCCAGAATCAATGGCGAGTTTAATCTCGTCAGTAGTGCCGACAGCGCAGAGGTCGAAAAAATCACTTGAATTCATTTAAAACACTCTCCTTTTCAGTGTGTGCGAATTATCTATATTGTTTCACACAAAAAATTTTACATATCCCATCGCTTCGTCGATATTAGGGCGATCCGGTTTGCCGGCCCAAATGTAGTAATAGAGGTAACCGCATAGGCCATAAATAGCGTTTTTGTAACTGTCTGTCTCTATTATTACAGGATTCAAGTTGTTACTGTATGGTTTCTTTTTGCACTTGGCACGCTGAACTTGCGTCATGACGGAATTATAGATTATGGGATCAATTACTTTTGCGTTCATGTAGTTATAATTCTTTGAGTTCAAGCGTTTTATCAAGTTGCTTATAAGCTTGCAGGTAATATTTTCCGTTTTGGGGTTTTTTAAGTCATAAATTTGACCGTTGAAGTTTGCGTGGTAAAAAGTGAGTGTTTTGTCTTTTGCGTCAGCTAATACCAGCGAATCAATCAAAAAATCGTATCCGGTGTATCGCATCTTGTTTTTAAGCTACGGGAATCCCGGCGTTTTAGTCCGGGAGAAAGTAGCTTTTCTCCTTTCCTGTTGTGTCAAAATAGTCTTGTGTATTTCCAATACAATGTCAACAACTTAAGGACGAGATGTGATTTTCCATACCTGTTGTTCGCATCATAAACTCTTCGCATATCAAAAATTGCTGCGGCGAAGAAATATGCAAAAAAACGCTTAAGTTGTTGACATTGGTTTGCTTATACTTTATATATCACTGGCTAAAAAGAGAAGGTAAAAAAACTAAAGAACTTTCTTAAATGAAATATTTTCTGAACCTTACAAACCTGAATTCCGCGTGTTTGACAGTTTTGCCGTTCGCGCCGATATTTTCGCTGACTTCGCGCTTTGAGCAGGCAGCAAGTGTTGTTACGTTGGATTTGGCGAGCCGTGCTGCTACGGCGAACGCCAACGTCATCTCGCCTTGGCACAGCACGGCGTTAGGACTAAAGGCCATGATTTGAGCGACGTATTTGTCTGCAAGTTCGCTTATGTAAATCTCGTGGCCGTCAGGCTCTACTTCCGGGAAAGGTATATCGCGGATTTCGCCGTAAACGCTTGCGGTGGTAAGTTGTTCAGCAGTCCATTTTGCGCTTGGATGATTGGTAAAGTTGATTAACATATGTTTCTCACCTCCTTTCTTAGGACTCGTACCTCTATAACTTCCGTATTTTTGATACCTAACCATTGGTATATATTGGTTTTATTGACGGTAATACGGAAGTTGTTTTGTGACGAGCCCTTAGTTGTCAAGCGACATTTACTTTTGACCCCCTGACGACATTGAGAATTGACCCCCCCTGTGTCGAAATCAGTTCTCTTTTGTGGTCGATTTTGACTCTGTGATCGCTTCTTTTGCTGTGGCGCTCCCCACGAGGCCGGAGCAACGCTTCTCCATAAGACGATAGCTGTCTCCTCGAATCGTTATTACGTGGCTGTGATGTAACAGGCGGTCTAATATCGCTGTCGCTACAACCGTATCTCCAAATACTTCTCCCCATTCTCCAACACTGCGGTTGCTTGTTATTATTGACATCCTTCCCTCCCTAAAGTGAGGGGAGGATGTCAATGTCATTACGCCAGATGCGCTCGCTGTCTTTTATGTCCGTCTATCCAAGTGTCGAGATCTTCGCGTGTATAACGAATCATGTCTCCTATCCTCAAAGGGTCCGGTCCCGGCGTCCGGTTTTTGCGTGGGCCCTCGGCGCAGTCCTTTCTTAAAAAAGACTCGCTGACCGCCAGATAGATTGCCGCCTCTGACAGGGTAAAGAGTTTCTTTTCAATCGGCATCGCCTCTTTCAGTTCCGCCATTTTTTGTCGGAGCGTTTCCACCGCTGAATGAATGTCCCGATTCAAGCTCCGCACCTCCTCGAGTCCGTTGGGGTTCACCAAAAAATAAGGAGTCGGTGTGTTGTCGTCTTTATTCATGTCATTTCCACCTCATTTGCTTTTGTTTTTATTCGTATTCCGGGAGTTGCCCGTTCAAAAAATCCGGGAATTCCAAGCCGGGACTTGAAACAGGTGTTGGCATGTGTGATTGTCACGGAAGAGTACGCATTCTCTTGTGTTCCAGAAGTTCAGCTGATAGCGGGTTTTGCGGTTTCTCCTTGAGCGGCGAAACTGACGGCGTGAGGAGATGTTGTCCGTTACATCGGTTCTGAGTGTGGTTTCAGAGGCGTAAAGCTCTTGTGTCTTCGCCGCCCGCGTCTCATCGCAGGAATAGCTTAGTTTATTCGCGAGAGAAGACCGAAACTAAAACCGAAAGACGCCGATTACACAACAGGGGAGCTTGGATTGGCGAAAGGCGAAGCCTTTTGTCAGACAAGTACCAGATTGTCCCGTTATGGGTGTCGTAGTGATAGATGCTTACCTTTCAGACACTTCCTTCGACTTGGTTTGTTTACTTGAGAGACTTATATTAAGGTCGCGGCTTTTTAGTTCGTTTTGTTCTCCAAGCAACAAATTACCAAAGAAGCGATTTAAATACTCCAACGTTGCTGTTATGCCTTGTTGAGTATCGTTATAATTTGCACGGACAAGAGCGTTGCGAAAATACCATGAATTTTTTTCAAACGTATCGTTTGTCGCGTCGTAGCCAAAGGTACGAAGGTATTTAAGTGCGAATACGGCTATGGAGCGTGTGTTACCTTCTCCGAACGCATGAATTTGCCATAACCCCGAAATAAAGTTTGCGATATGTTCAACTGTTTTGCGAGTGTCAAGTCCGGCATACTTAAAGGATTTTTCCTGCTTAAAGTCGTAATCAAGCGTTTCGTGTATATTGTATGCGCTTGCATAATATACAGTTTTACCACCAAGAACCCATTCGTTTTTGCTTATATTATACTTACGAATTTTCCCCGCAAAATCATAAATACCCTCAAATAAGCGTTTATGAATTGAGGTAAGTTCAATGGGAGATAATGTGAATGCTTTTTCTGCAAGCAATTTTGTAATACGTATGGAAACTTTGTCTGCTTCTTCTGTTCGTTTTTCGTCAACAGTCGTTGCCGATTTGTGCGCATAATAGTTGGTAATTCGTTTATCTGCCTCATCAAGAGAAATTGTCCCTTCGATATTCGCATTTGCTGTATCAAGTAAATATTCAGATGGGGACAGATGATCAACTTGCTGTAAACCGATGGCGGTTTTCCAGTATTGATTACGTTCTCTGTAATTTGGTTCGGATTGTATATTATAGACGGTATCGTTTTTCAATTTAAGGTTCCCCTTCAGGCAATTTACGGAATGTTAGAGTATATTATATCCTAAATTCCCCTGCTATTTTGAGCACATACATAGCAAAATATAGATTTTACAAGTCTTTACATGAATAAAAAATGCTAAATGTATATGCTCACTGAGTACATACAAGAAATCTTAAAATACTTGGTAATGCAAGGCTTTTCACGTATGTGATCAATCTTTTAGGGAATTTAGGTTATATATCAAATTATCTGCGCAATGAGGTATAAATTAATACCTCCGTGTTTTTAATTAACTCGTAAAATCTTCCATTTACTTTACCTGGCGCGTAAATATCGACAGATTTTTCAAATATTTCCTCCAGTTCAATATGAAGTTTCGCCAGACCAAGCAGGGTTCTTGGGTTTGCGCCTGTAATATGAAGATCTACATCGCTCTCTTCTATTGCGTCTCCGCAAGCGTAGGAACCGAAAAGATACACTTTTTCTATTCCGTATTTTGGCGCAATCTCAGAGACAACTGTTCTTATTCTATCAAGTGTCAGCATATCAATTGGTTCCTTTCTGTCAGAGGTATGGCGAGATATTGGTTGTTGTGAAATGGTTTGGTGTTTTGCGATTACGGAACCACCGGAGCCTGAGCGTTCCCTTTATGTTTATGGCTACGAGGCAATGGCAACGCTCGACTTCGGTGGTTTTTGTGGAATCCTGTCATATTTTTACAAAATGCCCGGTGGACCCACTTCTTTCTTGTGCCCCTCGAATGGATATCCAGCTTATGCGGGGGGATGAAGTCGGATGTTGACGTGTGTTTACATCATTGCGCTATCGTGTTGCGTTTTATGACGACGCGACTGGCTTCTTGTAGTTGTTTAAAGGCGTCGGTGCCCTTGATTCTGATGTTTCCTTTCGCGTAGTCTATCGCTCTTTTTCCGTCTGTGTTGCGCATCTGGGCATCCGCACCGGCTTTGAGAAGGAGCGTGATGATTTTCGAGTTGGTAGTTTCCATGGCTGCGACCATCAAAGCCGTCCAGCCGTCTTCACTTTGAGCGTTGACATCCGAGCCGTTTTTGAGCAAGAGAGCAACGACTTCGGAATTGGCATTTTTCCATGCTGCATAGATTAAAGCTGTCATGCCATATTTTTCATCTCTTGTGTTCACATCCGCGCCGTTAGCGATAAGGAGAGCTGTAATTTCCGCGTTAGGGTTGTACAGGGCAGCAATCATCAGCGCTGTTTGAGCATCTTTGTTTTTTGTGTTTATTTCCGCGTCGTTCTCAAGCAGAAGTGCAATAACTTCGGGGTCAGGGTTACTTTTAGCGGCGTACATCAAAGCTGTGTAACCGTCATAGTTATCTTTTGCGTTTATATCAGCACCGGACTGGATCGCGACTTCAACTTCTTGAGGTTTGCCATTAGCCGAAACGTTGAAAAATTCCTGCGTACTCATCGCGGACTCGGCGATTCCGGCGTATGTAAAAAGCTCCGCTAAAAAAATAAAAATGGCAACTAAAACGTTCTTTTTCACTTGAAAACTCTCCTTTTAATATATATTTTTTACCGAATATAGATATATTCTCTGGTTATCCGCTTACCGCATGGCTTATTATGCTATGTCGGCAGTCCGCTTATGAGACGCGTGGGATTCTGGGATTTTTGTTTTTGTCAACATTATTTTCCCGTACTTCCGAAGCCACCGGTATCACGGTCGCTTTTGCTCAACTCGTCACATTGAATAACATCGGGAAGCTCGATGGGTTCGATGAGGAGTTGGCATACACGCTCGCCTTGTTCGATAACCGCGTAAGCCTGATTACAATTAAGAATCGTGGCCATAATTTCGCCGCGATATCCAGCGTCGATAACACCGACACCCTGCATGATAGAATAACCCCTTGAAGCAAGGCCGCTTCGGATGTGGACTTTCCCAACGTATCCAACGGGAATTTCCATGGCGATGCCAAAATGAATTGTTTTGTACGTTTTTGGCGGAATGGTTTCTTTCTCGACAGCGTACAGATCAAGACCGGCATCAGCTTTGTATGCTCTTGTCGGCAATTTGGCGGCGCTATTCAACAACTTTACTTTCAGAGTGTTCATCCTGTTTTTAAGCTACTGAGACCCCGCCGTTTAGGACGGGGAGGAAGTAGCCTTTCTCCTTTCTCGCTCTACTAAGAGCGCAACTACAGCAAAAAAGTAAAGAAAATAGTTGCCTTTGTACATGTTCAACATCTCCTATTTTGTTTTGACGGGAAGATTGACATTTCCTATGTTTTGTATATCCCGCGAAATGACGCTGAGTTTTTGCGTCATTTCTCCTATGTCGTCTGATACATTACGTATTGTGTGGCGAATAATCCTGAGCAAGTCGTCATTATGTTGCTTCAATTTAGTGTTTTCGCGTGTCAATACGGCGTTTTCTTTGTGTGTCTGGTAAAACTCAAAATCAGTATTGATTTCTTGCTTGCTAGGAATAAACATGAAACATATCCCAAAAAGAACCGGAATGAAGAGAACTGCCTCAAAAAGAAAATTGCTGGGGGAGAAAAAATTGGGATCGCTTTTTGGAAAAAGTATGGAGTATATTCGAGGCGCAAGAAGGGTGAATAAGAAGATTATAATTATAATAATGAAAAATTTAGCAATGTATACATATATACTTGACATGTTTAACATCTCCTAATCTTAGTTGTTTTATCAAGTCGCTTAGGTCTTCATTGTGCGATTTCTCTTTTGATCATTTTCAAGCCTATGTTTTTACCTCCAGTCGTAAATTTTCAAAAAAATTCGCCCGTCACAGTGGAAAAAACACAAAAACTTATTCCTTGTAACTGAACACTCACCGTTTTGGTTTTTTTGAATATTGCGACCGGCAAAGAAATTAAGATACGCCGGTCGCAAATTTACCAGTATTTTTCCTCCCGCTGTCATGGCAGTTGTCATCGCGCCGGACGCTACCCGATGTTTTGGGCCCGCTATTCGGAGGGGCGGGGACTTTTTCTGCTCGCCCCTGTTGCGTTCGATTGTCAATGTACTTTGTAGCTTATATATTATTATATTAAAATCTTTTTCTTTGTCAAGGAAAAAGTGCAAATTTTACACAAGGTAAAAATTTAAATTTTTTTTACTGCTGATGATATTGAAGGTCATAACGTGTATTTGTAATGTTTGTCACGTTTTTGGTTTTACCAAAAACAGCATAAGCTATTTTTGGTTCATTGTTGTTTTTATCAATGTATAATTCGATGCTCGGTGTTCCGACCACACGTATCAAATCACCCTTTTTGACGTTTTCGCTTAGACTTTTTATATCTCCGTAGACCATGATTCTATACCAGTCGGGTTTAGTATCTTCTTGTACGTATTCGCCGATTGCTTTGCTTTTATGGTTTTTGTCTACAGCAACCGACATCACAAAATAATCTTTATTGTTCTTATCTATTTTGCATTCCGTATATCCAATATGGCCGCACACCGTTATTGACGTTTCCTGTTTTATCGGTTTTACGCTTGTTTCAATCTTGGCGATATCTTTAGTTTTGGCAATGATAGATAAATCAATATGCGGAATACTACTGTCTTCTTTGTTTTTGTAAGCTCTGGCACTCAGTGTTCCGCTTACGGTTATTAAATCGCCTTTTTTGATATTTTCGCTTAGGCTTTTTAAGTTTGTGAAGACCATGATTCTGTACCAGTCAGGTTTAGCGGCTTGTATATACTCGCCGGTTACTTTGTCTTTAAATTTTTTATTCACCGCAACGGCGATATTGATATAATCCTTGTCGCTTTTTGTTACCTTCCACTCAACGCGACCGACGCGACCTTTTACTGTTATTTTCACTTCTTCTTTCATTGTATATTCTCTCCCTTTTAATGTTTTTGTATAAGCTATCGGCTTAAAATTTTCTGGGTTTTGAGTATCAATATCACCGCTTGTTAGATGAGGTTTTAGGGGCTATTGTTTTTAGCGTCTGTATCGTAACGGTTTTGACGTTGTTGTGGTCTATGGGATTTCATGCCGCTTCGCTCCCTACTATCCTTTGGTTTCCGCAGTCGACACTTTTTCCGTCCCGGCTGATGCGGTCGTATAGTCTTGATCCATAGTACGCGTCGATTTTTTCGAGAGCTTCCGTCGTGGTAATAATTGTTTGACGCATCTGGTTGTGCCGATCGTATATAATTTCGTTTATGCGGCCCTTCGAACGAGACGTGTGCTCCTCGGAAGACAGGTCGTCAATGACGAGCAGGGGCACAGTTTTGGCCGACTCAAAAAGTTCCTCATTCACCGTTATTGCGTAGGCTCCGGCCCACATGGAGGTGCACATCCCCCACGCAGTTGGGAATTTCCAGCTCGTCTTGCCGGTATTGGGTTCACCCATAAGTTTTTTGATTTCAGCAAGCACGAGCAAGTGAGCGGCGGCAAAACTTTTACCTGTGCCATGTCCTCCGAAAAATGTTAAAAAGCACTTTGAATTTCCGTAAAACCACGATTCGGCGCCCCTCAATGCTTGGGTTGATTTAGGGCATTCCAAGTCCTTGTGAAAACGTTTTGGGATCCTGGTGGACTTGACGTTTGACAGCGCACGTTTTTTGATCTGTCCTATGAGGTAACGTCCGTAAGCGCAATCCTGCGTGATGAGGGGACAAGGCACAGTATGATATTCCTCATCAACTGATGCGTGAATATTGCCGTCAAGAACGGTAATTGTGTTATTGTCGCCGTCAATTACTGTGTTATCACAACCTGGACATGTTTTTATGGCATTCGCATAGTCATACGCTCGGTTGCGGCGAAGAACCCACTCGGATGAGCCTTCCCCAACGATGTTGCGTAAAAAATTCAAGTCAGATAAAATTTCACCTACACTCAGCATGCCCAAGGACTCCTTGTGCCAATTCTCATGCGATGTTTCGAGCGCGTTTAAGTTCAAGATATTCGTCCGCGACTGATGTCTCATCACATAATCCTCCCCCGTCAGTGTATTTGGCTCTGATTTGCCGCATTTCTTCTTGCGTAATTATGCCGATGATGTTGCTCTTTTGCGGCGTGACTTCTTTTGGCATACCGGCAATAAAGTCACGCCAACGATCCCTTTGCAAAAAAGACTCACCATGTCTGATGTGATCAACAGTATCCCCTCTCTGCGCAACATACAGGGCATAGTTTTTTGCCGCCACAACAGCATTATTCTTATCCTCGGTTGTTCGCGCGGCGGTTTTCCAAGCTATGTACGCAGATTTTTTGTAGATTTTCCGGGGATATTCGGCCCAAAAAGCCTCAAATTCCGGAGAATAGCATTGTTCCTGCTTTGTCCTTTGTATTTCAGGGTTTGCAGGATTAAAAATCGTCTCGTTTCCGTCGCCCCCCCGAAACGCCGCCGTCTCTTTGGCGGTGGTTTGGGGGGTATCTTTGTTTTTTGTTTTTTCTTTTGGTTTTGTTACAGGAGAAGGAGAAGGAGCTGGGCTTAAAGCAGTCGTTAAGGGGTCGTTAAGGAGCGTTAAGCACTCCTTATTTTTCTGTGAGCCACCGTTAAGGAACGGTTCAAGAGTCGTTGAACCATCGTTGTTTTTCATTGAACGACCGTTTAACAAATCGTCGGGCAGCGTTAAGGATTTGATAACGCCAATGGAGTTTTCCTCAAACCCATCCTTAAGCGATTGTTGAGGAACGTTAAGGGGTTCCGTAGGATTGTTTGAAGGTTCGGCTTCCGCTTCGCCTTGGGGCGCGGGCACAGGGGTTGTAACGGGCGTTAAGGAACTTGAACGAGTCGTTAAGGGGTCGTTAAGGGGCGTTGAACGCTTTTTTTCGTTTTGCGTCAGTTCCACATACTCACTGCTGCTTATACCTGTTTTTCCTTCGGCAATTAAGCGTTGGTATATCGCAGGATATGTTTTCGCCATCCTGTTAAGACGCGACTGATCGCTTCTTTCCTCGGATTCAGCCGCCCACGGGTTGTGTTCGAGCCAGTGGTGCAACACATACCCACCATTATTTGTTTGGTCGAGGAATTTTAGCGAGAAAAGAAGCTCCATAAGTTTGCCATTCTCGCCTCCGTGCTTGCCACCCCATTGGGCCGCCTCTTCGATATCTTCACAGTCCAAGCCCGATAAATCGCCCGTCGGTCTATTTTTTGCCGTCCATGTCCACAGGGCGATAAGAGACCTTATGGACTGGAAACCAAGGCGACGTTCCAACTTCATGACTTTCGGGTTTTCCAAAAACTGAACAGATATGCGTATATCTGTATTCATAAATTCATGGCTCCCTTCCCGCGTCGTATATACATATGCAAAAATTTCTTAACGATTGTTATTTACTGAAGTTTATTTCCGCCGCCATGTCGAGTTTAACGACGGCGGAATAAGAACTTACTACGCCGATTTGACAAATTTTCCGTGCTTGTTGTGCGGATGTATATCCCGCTTGAGTAGTTATTGTATTTCCTCTAAAAGCTCACAAACTTTCAGGAGAAGAGGTTTTTTCCTGTTTCAAACGCTTATATTCCTCGTCTAACAATTCGTAAAGTCTGTAAAGGAGAAATTCCGCTTCTTCGTATCTTGCCGATCTCGTTTGCCGCGCACTTGCCCACTCCATATAGTCTTGAAACATTTTTTGGAGTTTTTCGTGATTGGATTCCGAGACTGGAATGACCGTTATATCGTGATCCAAACTTGATTTAAAAGACAGACTTGCATATTGTCCGTCTTTTCCGTCCCGAAAACGTATCGCCGCTATTTGGTCAAATGGGATGTTCCAATCGTCGACCGTTAAAAATGGGTGATATGTCATTTTGCACCTGCCTTTTAGGAATAAGTGCTACTTAGTGTTTTTAGTGTTTTTTTGGAAGACGCGAACCTTTCGGAAAAGTATTCCTGACGGAATGGCCAAAATACTATAGATTCCGAAACCTTCAAGGTTGCATCCGCCTGTTGGCTCGCTTTTTTCTTTTTCCTCTGTTTTTGTAAAAGTTATCGTTTGAGATTCAACATCTCTTATAATGTTTTCTGTGTAAGTAGGGGTATTGTCACTTGACGAAATTCCAGAAATTTGTTCCACGAGCGCAATTTTTAGGCTTACTTGCCCCTGTGCGGCAATATCAGTCTCGCTACTTTGGTTGCTTTGGAAATTAACCCAAATTGGAGCAAGCATTTTTTTAGGATCAAGTGGTTTTGTGTTGTCTTTTGTTAAAACCTGCTCAAAATGCGATGTGTCAACACGTAAACTCAGTACGCTTCCGGATATTGTCGGCACAACATCGAACCTTGGTGATTTTGGGAAATCAAAGAATGATACCTCATATAAATCATAATCGTTCAGTGTAACTTCTCCGTCAATTTTATCTCCTGTGTAGTCCGCGTAAAGATAGAACTTTTTCTCTTTGGATTCTATGTCAACCAAACGAGATACCTTGTCTCCGTTCTCATTTCCGACAAAAACTTTTTTCGGAAAATATATCTTCCCGTTTGCCGCTGCCGCGCTGGAAACACAGGCTAAAAATACAAGAATTGCCAATAATGTTACGACCGCTCTCTTTGCCACTTTGTTCACTTTGAGTTCCTCCTATGATTTTCTAAAATATTTGTTTTTACAAGTTATCGCTATTGTGGAGATTGGCGAGTTTTTACGCGCTTCGGCCAAAAACATCGACTTGTTTTTGAAACTTCACCAAGTCTTGCTCTATAATATTACTTTCCTGCTACCATCAAAACCCTCCTTCGTCCTGTTTTTAAGTTACGGAGACTCCGCCGTTTAGGGCGGGGTGACTGACTTCGATAAACTTCCCCTCCTTTTGTTGTCACCAAATATTATTACCAGATAAATTTGTTCATAATTCTGCTTTTGCCTTTCTCGCTCTTCTATGCTAATTTGCGTATCTGAAATCAATCGTAACAGGTTATCCTGTCTCCATATCCATTGGCCATGATCAGGTTTTTGACTTTCTCGTATATTTTCGATTTGCCTCCCGGATATCGAAGCGGCGAAAGTGACTTAGCCATACCATCCCTCCTCCATTTTTGTTAATGAACTTATTCCACAGTCGAATGTACCAAGGGCGCCTTACTGCATATAAAAATCTCATCCTGTTTTTACGCTCAAGAGACCTCGGCATTTTATGCCGGAGAGGAATGAGCCTTTCTCCTTTCCTGTTGCGTTAGGATAGTTTTACGTGTTTCTAATAACCCGAGTTTCTTGTAACTGATTCCGGCTGAAAGTTTCTCTCCGTCGAGGGTTCTGACGTCAAAACTGCCGGTTGACCTCCTGCCGAAGATAAAACCCTCGCGTTTATCCGGCATTCTTACTTTGTCGTATAGCTGATAACCGGACACATACTTTGGCAACTGGTTCTTTTTGCGATAACCGCATTTGCCGGGCTGCGTCTTGTGTATCTGGCGGTTGTGGGTACGGGTTGCTTTGCCGATAAAATAAAACTCCGCAGGAATAGATGTTGGATTACCTGAGATACACCTCGCGTCCGTTGTGTGAGTTTTCTCAAGATTGTTTCGGATGCGGGTGTTTTTGGTAATGTAGCCGTAGGTTACGGAGACATTAGGGTAGGTTGCTTTCAAGTTTTTGTATAGTCTCCACCGCATGATTCCCATAAAGGCGGCGTCTCTGAGGGAATCGTCGCGTTCTGTTTTTAACTCAATTCCGCCTCTGTGATAGGCGGAGTGGCAGGTCTCGCATAGCGTTATCAGGTTGTTCGGAGCATCGTTGCCTGTCTTACGGCTTTCGATGTAGTGGACGTTCAGAACCTTATTCTTGCGGGTTCTCCTTGAGTGGCGAAGTTCACGTCGGGAGGAGAGGTTATCTGTTACATCCGTTCTGAGCGTTATTTAGGAGGCATAGAGCTCTTTTTTTTCCGTAGCCGCCGAGAGACCCACGGTTTTGCTTCCGGCATCCACGCCAGGGTTATAGGTTGCGTGTACTCGGTCGTTTCGTAGAGAAGCTGAATCGTGAACGGAGTGCGCTGTACGACTTTTGCCTTACCTTTTTTTAAGAGACGGCGTACTTTACCGTGTCTGGTAGTTGGCATAAGCGGGTTGCCGTTAGCGGAGATAATATAGACCATTTACGATTCACCTCCTGTTATGCTGTTGCATAATCCAGCGTTGCCGCTGTTGGGCACCCTTCCCCAATGTTATACAAGGTTTGTTGTGAGCAACACTGTTCCTTACCCGCAGAACTGTTTAATCACTCACCGCAGAATCCGGGATTAGAGTATACGTCCGTCAGGATATCCAAGATATCGGAGTGCCTATTTGCGCTTATGAGGCGCATTCTTGTATAACGTAGCCAGTAGGTGGCTTAGGGTAGTCAGTTCGAGCTTACAGCGTTTTGCAAGCTCCGGCGTTTAGGCCGGGGTGGCTGACTCTTTGAAGTCCAAGCGTTTCGATTGTCAAGGTTCGTGTTGTTTGCGGTTTACGGTGTTTGCGTAATTTCCGCACTTTTTGTTGCATGTTATACCCTGTTGGGGCATATTTAAAAAATGTAAATTATAGTTAGAAAAATTTGACTTTTTTGTATTTGCATGTTAATAGCTCCAATATTGCAAGTCTTTGATTCTTTGATTCTTTGACACTGGAAACTATACATTATATCTCCTATAGTGTCAATGAATCTTTGACAAATTGGAGGTATTAAAAATTGTCTCAACTGACACTACGTTTGCCGGACGAAATACATACAAAAATGCGCGTTATGGCGGCTTTTAGGAATGTCTCCCAAAATGATCTGATCATTGAGGCTGTTCAGGAATTAATAAATCAATGGGAACAGAAATATGGTGTCCTGCCATTGCCTCCTGAAGAAAAAAATTAAGCGCCTCGTTGATAGACATGTCTTTGTCCGCAGCCAGAAATCGTAGCTTGCGATAAATTTCTGTGTTTATCCGCGCGGTGATTTGTACGGTTTCGCCTTGCCTCATCCTCACCCCTCCTTCTTCCTCGTCGCGTTAGTCAGGCGGTAGATAGATTCGCTGACAAAGCTCGCGTTTGCCGAGACTACTCGCTATCTCCCCAGCTCCTCACCGGCGGCCTTTATTTATTTATCTGAGAGAAAGATAGTTTGTTCGCTTGTCATCCCACAGCGCCCCCAGACATCTTTGTTGCGCTTGCCTAATTCAATCCACGCCATGCAGTAATGCCCGACACAACATCCTTCTCCTTTTCTAAACGGGCAGTTATATTTTTCAGCATTCTCCTGTTTGACTATCATGTCTTCTCATGCCTTCCCCTCCAGCCTTCCCAGTTCCGTCTGCCGGCGGAACTGGGTGAATTTGTCATGGCTACCTTTCAAGACAGGGTTCGAGAACTCAAAAACTACAAAAAAGCCATGTACAAAGATGTTGCAGATGAACTACATATTGGCGTCAGGGGGTTCAACGTTACGCAGAAGGCAAGGGATTCCCTGACTTTCAAGGTTTGCTCGCTCTTGCTGACTATTTCAATGTGTCCATTTCTATCGCTCAACGCCGGAAGAACGAGTAGCTTTTTCGAGTTGCTTGAGGACGGGAGAGTTCCTTAGGTGAAAATTTTCTTTCGCATAATCCAATGCAGTTTTGCCGTTGTTGTCTCTCTCATTTATATCTGAACCAGAGTTAATGAGAGTTGTGATAGTTTTAGGGCTTGGGTCACGTAATGTAATGGCGTGTATTAAAGCCGTATGTCCGTGATTATCTTTTGCGTTCACGTTAGCACCGTTGGCGAGCAGTGCAGCGACGACAGCTTGCGGATTGGAGTTAAATCGGGTGGCAGAGGTTAAGGCTGTCCAGTTGCAATGATCTTTTGCGTTCACGTTAGCACCGTTTTTAATGAGAAGTGCTATGGATTCAGGGTTTAAATTATTCGCGGCGGCGTATATTAAAGCTGTATGGCCATAATTATCTTCTGCGTTCACGTCCGCGCCGTTGGCGATTGCGACCTTGATTTCTTCGGGAGTACCGGTGGCGCATAAATGGTGGAATTTCTTAGTTTCATAAGAATCACGGGTGGTTACTTGAAGTTGGGCAAGAACTTCTGTGCCTTGCAGATCTTTGTTTTGTAGGGCGCAATCTAATGCTGTCAATTCGTCAATGTTTTTTGCGTTCACGTCCGCGCCGTTTTCGATAAGAAGTGTTACGACTTCCGTGCTTGAGTTGTTCGCGGCGGCACGCATCAAAGCCGTCCAGCCGTCATCATCTTTTGCGTTCACGTTGGCGCCGTTTTTGATAAGAAGTGCTGTAACTTCCGGGTTTGAATTGTCCGCGGCGGACCACATCAAAGCTGTCACGCCGTCTTCAGTTTTCGCGTTGACCTCCGCGCCGTTCTTGAGCAGAAGTGAAATGACTTCCGGGTTGGAATTAAATCCAGCGGCCCGCATCAAAGCTGTCCAGTCGTCATTATCCTTTTCGTTCACGTCCGCGCCGTTGGCGATTGCGACCTTGATTTCTTCGGGAGTACCGGTGGCGCATAAATGGTGGAATTTCTTAGTTTCATAAGAATCACGGGTGGTTACTTGAAGTTGGGCAAGAACTTCTGTGCCTTGCAGATCTTTGTTTTGTAGGGCGCAATCTAATGCTGTCAATTCGTCAATGTTTTTTGCGTTCACGTCCGCGCCGTTTTCGATAAGAAGTGTTACGACTTCCGTGCTTGAGTTGTTCGCGGCGGCACGCATCAAAGCCGTCCAGCCGTTATCATCTTTTGCGTTCACGTTGGCGCCGTTTTTGATAAGAAGTGCCATGACTTCCGGGTTGGGGTTACTATTGGTGGCGGCAAACATTAAAGCTGTCCAATTTTCAATGTCTCTTGCGTTTATATTAGCGCCGTTTTCGATAAGAAGTGCCATGACTTCCGGGTTTGGATTATATGTGGAGGCGACAGACATTAAAGCTGTCCAGCCGTTATCGGTTGCCGCGTTCACGTCCGCGCCGTTTTCGATGAGAAGTGCCATGACTTCCGTGCTTGAGTTGTTCGCGGCGGCACGCATCAAAGCCGTCCAGCCGTCATCATCTTTTGCGTTCACGTCGGCACCATTTTTGATAAAAAGTGCTGTGACTTCCGGGTTGGAGTTACTATTGGTGGCGGCAAACATTAAAGCCGTCCAATTTTCAATGTCTCTTGCGTTTATATTAGCGCCGTTTTCGATAAGAAGTGCCATGACTTCCGGGTTTGAATTATATGCGGCGGCGACAGACATTAAAGCTGTCCAACCGTTATCGGTTGCCGCGTTCACGTCCGCGCCGTTTTCGATAAGAAGTGTTACGACTTCCGGGTTTGAATTATCCCCGACGGCAGACATTAAAGTCGTCCGGCCGTAATTATCTCTTTCGTTCACGTCCGCGCCGTTTTTGATAAGAAGTGTTACGACTTCCGGGTTTGAATTATACAAGGCGGCGTGTGTTAAAGCTGTCCAACCGTCATCACCTTTCGCGTTTACGTCCGCGCCGTTGGCGATCGCGACTTTGATTTCTTCGGGAGTGCCGGTGTCGCACAAGCGGTGAAAATGGGTTTCAGCAGGTTGATTGTCGGCGCTTTCCGCTATCTTGGTTACGTTTTTATAAGCGTCAATTGTTTTACCGAGCATGGCCATAATAATCACTTCTCCTTTGTTAAAACAGATTTTTGGATGCCTACCCTATTGCGCCCAACCGCATTATGGTTGTGATCCGATCGGGCGCAGTCCAAGTGTTTCAATTGTCAAGGTTCGCAGGTTCGTGATTTGAGTCCCTTATTGCGTTTCACCTCTTCGCCGCCGCGATGGTGGGGCCTTGCGTTGCTATAGTCTCCTTCGTGGTAAAATTTTCTTGCGTGGGGTTTTCTCTCAGCTGGCGCTGAGGAAGGTCGAAGAGAACTTCGAGTGGGACCTCCATAGCTTTCGCAAGGATTGCCGCCTGTGATATTGAAGGCTCTCCGATGCCTCGTTCCCAACAGCTCAAGGTTGTTTGTGGAATTCCTGTTAATTCTGAAACCTTGGCTTGACTATATTTTCGTATTACTTTGCGAGTATGGCGTATATTATTGGACTTCATTACCTCCTCCTATCTAACGATATTTAGTTTAACGCTATATCGTTAATATACAATACTCCCGCAAGCTTGTCAACTATATTTCGTTAATTTACGAGAGAGGTTTTTATCCTGTTGCGATTAACCGAAGCAATTCAAGAGCTTTGCGCAGAAAAAGGTATTTCAGTTAATAAGTTAGCTAAACGAGCTGGACTTACTCAGTCCACTGTTGATAGCATTTTAAAAGGCAAGAGTGTCAATCCTCGTATGGATACTATTGAGAAACTGGCTGATGGCTTTGGCATGGACAGGACGGAGTTCTGGGTAAGAGCTAAATCGCAAGATAGCGAATTGACTCCTCATCAAGAACATTTCGTCGCGAAACTCAAACAACTTAGAGAATCTACAGGACTCTCAATGCATGATTTCGCGGAAAAGCTTGCCATTGATACTGACCATTATCTATATTGGGAGGCCGGTTTTTCCCATCCTACTATAGATGGTCTTATCGCCATCGCCGACTACTTCAATGTGTCCATCGACTACCTTGTCGGGCGATCGGACGATCCGACGAGGAGGTAGGTTAAACGTTCGCGCTTTCAGTCCATATTTCAACTGTTAAAACAGATTTTTGGATGCCCACCCCATTGCGCCCAACCGCATTATGGTTGTGATCCGGTTGGGCGCAGTCCAAGTGTTTCAATTGTCAAGGTTCGCAGGTTCGCGGTTTGTTGCGGTTCTCTGCTTTACGCCTCTCCGTTGCACATCGTGGTACAATTTAGTTGCGTACTGTCTTTTGCACTATCTGGCTCTTGTTTTAGCAGGTAGTCAATTGTGGTGCCAAATTTTTGCGCCAGTTGCTGCCAGATTTTGACGCTACCGTCGGAGGTTCCGGCCTCCAATAATCGGTAGTGACGTGCTGTTACGCCAAGAAATTCTGCCATCGCATTTTGTGTGAGATGGTTATCTTTGCGTTTTTGAATCAGGTGGAACCTTGGTCTCATAGATCACCGTCCTCCTTAAAATTTATATGGGAAGTTTAGGTTCCTATATGGCAATTAATATAAAGGAACTTTAACTTCCTGTCAAGGGGTTTTTATTGTGACAGGAGAAAAAATATCTTTATCTGTAGAGCGCTTGAAACAGTTACGTAAAGCCAAAAAAGAACTACAAAAACACTTAGCAAAAATACTTAATATCAGTGAACGGCATTATCGTGCTTATGAAGCTGGAGAAGTCGATCCTCCGACATCAAAAACCATCGCCATCGCCGACTACTTTGATGTTTCGTTGGACTATCTTGTCGGGCGCTCGGACGATCCTGTGCGGCGGTGAAACAACTATTCACGCCTTCCCCTCCAATCTCCCCATCTTGCGTGTCTTCCACTCCTTTGTTAAAACAGATTTTTAGATGCCCACCCCATTGCGCCCAACCGCATTTATGGTTGCGATCCGGTTGGGCGCAGTCCAAGTGTTTCAATTGTCAAGGTTCACAGTTTCGTGATTTGAGTCCTTTATTGCGTTTCATCTCTTTGCCGCCGCGATGGTGGGGCCTTGCGTTGCTATAGTCTCCTTCGTGGTAAAATTTGTATACGTTTATTTGTCGAAAAGTGTTTCAACGTCGCTGCTGAGGATTCTTGCGATGGAGATTGCCGTCTCCACGTTAGGCTTGCACTCCCCGGCTTCGATTTTGCGATATGTGCGCTCAGAGATTCCTATTACTTGGGTAATCTCCTTTTGTGTTTTGCCCGCTTTTTTGCGGGCTTGCTGTAGTTTTTGTCTCACGTACCACCGTCCTCCTTAGTTCTAACAGGCCCTATAGTTCCTGTGTAGAAATACATTAGCAGGCCCTATAGTTCCTTGTCAATATGTTGGGAGCGATTTTGATGAATTTTCCAGAAAAACTTAAAGCTTTAAGAGCCGAGCAAAAAGTCACTCAAGTCATGCTTGCGCGAATAACAGGACTCACAGACCGAACATTCAGGAAATACGAATCTGGAAAAATTGAACCAACGCTATCTGTCCTCATCGCCCTGGCCGACTACTTCGATGTTTCGATAGATTACCTCGTGGGTCGCTCGGACGATCCGGCGCGGCGGTAGATTTGCTATAATTTGCCCTCCCGTTCAATTTCTATCGCTCGATGCCGCAAGAGCGAGTAGCTTTTTCGAGTTGTTTGAGGACGGGCGAGTTTTTTAGGTGAAGACTTTTTTTCGCATAATCCAATGCGGTTTTGCCGTTGTTGTTTTTGGTGCTTACGTCCGCGCCGTTGGCGAACAATGTGGCGACAGCTTGGGGATTGGAGTTATATCGAGCGGCAGACATCAAAGCTGTCATGCCATATTCATTTTTTGCGTTTACATCAGCGCCGTTCTCAAGCAGAAGTGAAATGACTTCAGGGTTAGAGTTGCCTCCGGCAGCCCCCATTAAAGCTGTTGTATCGCTTATTGATTTTGCGCTTACATCAGCGCCGTTCTCAAGCAGAAGTGAAATGACTTTCGAGTTGGGATTACTAGCGGCAGCGTATATTAACGCCGTCCAGTCGTAATCATCTTTTGCGTTCATGTCCGCGCCGTTGGCGATTGCGACTTCGATTTCTTCGGGGGTGCCGGTGGCGCACAAGTGGTGAAAATGGGTTTCAGCAGGTTGATTGTCGGCGCTTTCCGCTATCTTGGTTACGTTTTTATAAGCGTCAATTGTTTTACCGAGCATGGCCATAATAATCACTTCTCCTTTGTTAAAACAGATTTTTGGATGCCTACCCCATTGTGCCCAACTGCATTATGGTTGTGATCCGGTTGGGCGCAGTCCAAGTGTTTCAATTGTCAAGGTTCGCAGTTTCGTGGTTTGAGTCCTTTGTTGCGTTTCATCTCTTTGCCGCCGCGATGGTGGGGCCTTGCGTTGCTATAGTCTCCTTCGTGGTAAAATTTGTATACGTCCTCAACTGGTGCGAACAGTTGAGAGATATTTTTGTGTTCTACGTCAAACAGTGTTAAGAGTTTGAGAAGAACGTCATAAGAAGGTTTGGACTTGCCAGTTTCGATTTGGGATATGGCTTGGTTGCTGATACCAATTTGTTGTCCCACATATTCAAGCGTCCAATCTCTGTCTAAGCGTTCTTGTTTAAGTTTTGTCGTCTGCATTTTTCACCACCTTTTATTTTGTCTCCAAGTAATACTTGGAGATTGATTGATATATTATCCAAGTTTTACTTGGAAGTCAAGAGGGAGATGCGATGCTTTATAAAGAAAATTTTTCTCAACGTCTCGCAACTCTCAGGCGCGATAGAAAACTCTCTTTGCAGCAGCTTGGCGACGCTATTGGAAAAACCAACCAAGCTATCAGTCTCTTTGAAAAAGGCCGAGGACTTCCCAGTTTTGAAGTTCTTTGCCATCTTGCCGACTACTTCGATGTGTCCATCGACTACCTCGTGGGTCGCTCGGACGATCCGATGGCGCACAAGCGGTGAAAATGGGTTTCAGCAGGTTGATTGTCGGCGCTTTCCGCTATCTTGGTTACGTTTTTATAAGCGTCAATTGTTTTACCGAGCATGGCCATAATAATCACTACTCCTTTATTAAAACAGATTTTTAAATGCCTACCCCATTGCGCTCAACCGCATTATGGTTGTGATCCGGTCGGGCGCAGTCTAAGTGTTTCAATTATCAAGGTTCGTATGGTTTCGCAGTTTGTTGCGGTTTACAGTGTCTGTAGTGTAGTTCGCAGTGTCTACGGTCTGTGAGAGTGTCATAGGCTCAATCCGAGATCCATCAAAACAACGAGGGAAGCGTTTTTCGACATTTCTTGCGCCGCTACGGTCTCCTCCGTGGTAAAATTTTCTTGCGTGGGATTCTCGACTGGTGCAAACAGTCGAGAAATGTTGTTGTAATCTACGTCAAACAGTGTTAAAAGTTTGAGAAGAACGTCATAAGAGGGTTTCTGCTTGCCGGTTTCAATGTCGTGGATAGCTTGTTTGCTCACCCCGACTTTTTGACCGACATATTGTTGTGTCCAGCCCTTGCTTATACGTTTTTGGCGAATGTTGAGTTCCACGTATCGCTCCTTTCTCTTCGGTCAGTTTAAAACTGACGTTGAAGATATTTTAGTCAGTTTAAAACTGACTGTCAAGGGGTATCTTATGCTTAATCGAAAATTATTTGTAGAACGACTGAGAGTCTTAAGAGAGCAAAGACAAATTACAATAGTCGATGTTGCTGACGCCCTAGGACTTAAAAAACAGTCAATTCATCAGTGGGAAACGACAAAGACGCTTCCATCTGCTGATAAATTGATTGAATTGGCAGACTACTTCGACGTGCCGATCGACTACCTTGTCGGGCGCTCGGACGATCCTGTGCGGCGGTAGATTTGCTATAATTTTCGTAAAGGAGATGATACCTATGACCACAACCCAAATAGCCGAAAGAGAAACTCTTTACCGCCGTATTCTTGAACTGCCTGACGAAGAGTTCGCCCATGTCAGTCAATATGTGGATAACCTTGAAGGGCACAAACCGAACAAGGAAACGGCGAGAGCAATGCGTGATATTCAAGATCAGCACGATCTTGTCGCCTTTGACAGCATTGATGAGATGTTTGCCGCTTTGAAAGAAGAGGTTGAGCAAGAGAAATATGCGACGGCCTGAGCTATCTCGATCGTATCGTAGTGATCACAAAAAACTGCTGCGCTCCGGGTGCTATGACATGGAGCGCCTTCAAGATGTCGTTCGCTCTCTGGCACTTGATATTCCGCTTTCCCCCCAACATAGCGATCACGAATTGTCTGGAGAATGGATAGGCTTCCGTGAGTGCCATGTCTCTTTCGATTGGCTTCTGATCTATAAAAAACAAGCCGATGTTTTGTATCTTGCTCGTACCGGCACCCACTCCGACCTGTTCAAAAAATAGCCTGCTATTCAGTTGTCAAGCTCCAATATTGTTCTGTCTTTCAGTTCATAATCTTCAAGTTTTACGCTAACACCTTCCCTTCCAGCCTCCCCATCTCCTCAATGTTGACATCTTTTGTGATACAATTTTCTTGCGTGTTGTTTTCTCTCAGTTCGCGCTGAGGGATTTTGTACTCGAAGAAGGCTTCCAGTTTGTCCCAAACTGTGCCCTTGCCTTCGCGTGTACCGGCTTCAATGTGTTGATACATGCGCTCGGAGATTTCTATTGCTGTAGCAATCTCCTTTTGTGTTTTACGTGCCCTTTTACGGGCAATTTTTAGTTTTTGTCTCACGAATCACCGTCCTCCTTGAAATTTAACACGCCGCTTTGTTCGTGTTAATTGTATTTTAACACGCCGTTTTGTTCGTGTCAAGAGGTGAATATTTTGACTTTTAGAGAGCGCTTACGAAGTATAAGAACCACTAAAAACCCTACACAAAGAGCGGTGGCTATACATTTAGGGGTGTCCGAAAGAGCCTACCAACACTACGAGGCAGGAACTCGCGAGCCTAATATCGCCACCCTCATTGCTCTTGCCGACTACTTCGATGTTTCGTTGGATTACCTTGTCGGGCGGAGCGAAAGACCGGATTCGCATAAGGCATAAAATATATCGTTGATAAAGCCTATTGTTGTACTAACACTTACCTTTCGATTATGCTTTATTTTTCTATTTTTCGATAGCCGCCAAGGAAAAAGCGGACTATTCTATGTTTTCCTTATTTTCCGTTGCAGACCTTTCTGCATTATCCCAGTCTTCTTTCATTTCTCTCTGTGCCCTTAAGCCGTGCCGTAGCTTAAAATCAATAACCCTTAAAACTTCTTGAATTTGCTCTTCGCCTTTATTGAGGTCGAATTTTTTCGTACCGTTTATGCCGAGCCAACCATCTTCCCCGACTTCTAATACATATCCGCCAACTTTCATTTCATCGTTTACCCCCTCCAAATTTTTTACAAACTTGATTTCAACCGTAAAACCTTCTTCTTCCGGGCCGTTTAATATTTCCCGCTCGCTGGTACCAAGAACCTCGCAGAGTTTTTTAAATATTTTTAACGAAGGCTGCTTTTTTTCTAATTCTATTTGGGATATATGGTTTTGAGATATGCCACAAAGCTCAGCTAATTGTTCTTGGCTAAGGTGCGCCTTCTCTCTGTAATAGCGTATATCCAACTGTTTTCACCCCCCCTCTATGCCCCTCTATAGTGGAAGATTATATATCCCTTTTAGGGATTGTCAAGTAGAGTTCTATGAGATTTTTATATCCCTTATAGGGTCTGGTTTTTTTACATCTTTTAGGGATAATTAAAACATGACTATGGATAATACGAAAATGACTAGGGATAATACGAAACTATTGGGCATCAGAATAAGGGAACTACGCGAGAAACTTGGCTATTCTCAAGAAATGTTAGCTGAAGCTTCAATGCTTTCCCAAAACCACATAAGTCAGGTCGAACGCGGGATAAAGGGGTTATCGCGTAAATCTATAATTATTATTGCCAGTGTTTTAAATACTAGGATAGATTATTTAATGGGTACAACAGATGACCCATCTCTATCAGGTTTTGTTCAAGAACATGTCGCAGGACAGATGATATCTGACATGGTTTTACAAGAGTTAACGTCTGATCCTCGCAAATATGCAGCAGCAGCCCTTATTGCAGGTATGGATGATGAACAGCTTAGGAAGGCATACGATTTTCTTTTTGACCAAAAACGACTGGCGGAATTAACGGAACTTTTAAGCCAGAAAGGAGCTTAAGTAGTGTTTTGTTGATTTTGTTACTCCTTCACGGGTAACAATTCTGTTTGGTTGTAAGTGTTCTGAAAGATTTTATTGTTCGTGACGGTTGTCGGTAGCTACACTACAAAATTTGATGGGGTAGAAATTGGCTTTCCCTTCATTCACCGTGTTCGACCCCCAGCCATAAAGAGAGCCGACAACACTTACGCCAGCCCCCACCAGAGCGGCTATATTGACCCACCCCGTGGTAATCTCTGAAGCCCCTAACTCTCCGGCTTTTGTGATAAAATTCACGATGTCGATTTCAAATGAGCTGGGGCGCATATTCGCCCTTACTTGTTCGCTTTCCATTGGGGCGTTTATAATCGTGGTGTATGGAGATTTCATGCCGCGCCCTTGCCATAAAGATGAACCTGACTCCTGCTGTGCATCAAAGTCTACGAAGTAAAATACTTGAAGGATCTCTGTATGAGATTTTTTTTAGGAGCATACTTGTTTCCCACGGGTGGTATAAGTGGTATAGGTGGTATTATTGCTACATTCTGCCTCCCATGTTCGGAAAAGATAATTCGCCGATACGTTACAATGTTTGCTGAAGAGTGGTATATTAAAGACAAAGGTATTGCCGGAAGGAGCAAGTTATATGGGC
>BOCC01000011.1 GCA_026002715.1 Synergistales bacterium | reverse complement strand
ATATCTTTTCGTCAAGCAAAAAATTTAGTTGCATAATTCGCACCTACCTTAGTCAATATCGTTGTTTATCATGTTATATTACAGCATTTTTTCTCTTAATCTGCAAGGGGGTTTTTAGAGGTGACCTTAATTAAATCCCATATCTCATTTCTATTTGTCGCTGGAAAATATTCCATGCCGACAGGCATACAATTCTTCTTGAGCAGCCCCTTAGAAATTCTTAGGCGCTCTTCGACTAAATCTTTATAAGTGCTACTCACGAAGACTTGGTAGAATTTTTCTTCTTGTTTTGTTGAAGTAAAAAAATTTTCTGTTGTCACTATTCCATTGATATTTGCTATGGAATTATTCACAGCTGCAACTGTTGTATTATTATTCCCCATCTCTAAAATCCCTACTTCATTAATGCAGCATTTATTGCCTGAGCAATAACTTCTCCTGATGTTTCATGAGGGAAAATAAGACGCATTTTATTTTTCCCTTCCCCGTATTCAAAAACTATCGTTTGTTCTGAAGAGTTAATTGTTCCGTTTATATTGGCAATAGAATGATCCAATGCCGTAGCTTGAAGATTTTTAGATACATTTGAGCCGACCGCCGGATCGTTTGTTCTTCCGGCAATATAATCAGTGGACGTATCAAAAAAATCGGCAAGAAATGAAATTGACTCTGTAGGTAATGCTTTATCATTTTCCCAACGCCAAACTGTATTGGCTTTCACTCCTACCTCTAAAGCCAATTTTGCTTGACTAAGCCCCTTATTCTTACGCATTTCTTTGATTCGTTCACTTGTTAGCGACATTCTCATCACCTGTACAAAGTCTACATTATGGTAGGAAAAAAATATACAGTCTCTTAAGTAGATAAAAATCTACAATAAGGTTGATTTATGGTATTGACACTACATTGAAGTAGGTATATTATCTTCTACAAGGTGGTGAAAAAATGAAATATATAAAGCTCTTTCGAGAAAAAATTAATATTTCACAAAAAGAATTAGCTGATCGTGTAAGAGTTAAAGAGAATACCGTCTGGCGGTGGGAAAACGAAAGAGCTACGCCATCTGTAAATATATTCCCGAAGCTCTGCGAAGTATTAGGATGTAGCGAGAGGGAGCTGCTGAACGGGCCGGAAGAAGAAGTATTCAAGGTTGAACTGAGGTTTGTACACGGAAGAGAGGAGATTGATGAAGAGATGAAAACGAACGGCGTGAGCTTGGTAATGGGTGACGACGGCTTTCTTGGTATCGCCGGAGGGAAGATTGTCAAGGACGAGGAGGACGCGAAGAGCGTGGCGGCGGAGGTGCTGAAGAATCTGCTGTTTGGACTGAAGCACAGGGACGAGTTTATAGGGGGGAAAGCGTGAGCATAGAGCGCCGGGCGGCGCGAAAGGTGGATGAGAAATGATTAACCTGAAAGTTGTACTTGACGCGCATTTGAAGTGGCTAAGGGACGAAGAGGGCGGTGAAAAAGCCGACCTACGCGTAGCCAACCTACGCGGAGCCAACCTACGCGGAGCCAACCTAAGCGAAGCCAACCTACGCGAAGCCGACCTAAGCGAAGCCGACCTAAGCGAAGCCATCCTATACAGAGCCGACCTACGCGAAGCCATCCTATACAGAGCCGACCTACGCGAAGCCGACCTATACAGAGCCGACCTATACAGAGCCGACCTACGCGGAGCTAACCTACGCGGAGCCGACCTACGCGAAGCCGACCTAAGCGGAGCCGACTTAAGCGAAGCCAACGGAATAGATAATTTAATTTCCGTCGGCCTAATTGGCAGCGCGAAACGCCAAACGCTTTACGACATGAAAAACGACATAGTTTTTTGCGGTTGTTTTAAGGGAACACTTGAGGAGCTTAGAGCAAAAAACGCGGGACGGGATAACAAGATATATGAGGCCGAGTATGTAGCGGCGATTGAGTTTTTTGAGCGGATAAAGGAGATATGGAGAGGCGAGGGATGAGGAGCTGGGGAGATTGGAGGGGAAGGCTTGAGCGAGAAGCAGTTAAGGGACGAACAGCAGTTTAGAAATGACTTGAGAGATGTTTTGTTTGATTGGGTGAAGATGATTACGAGCCCTGATACCGGGAGATTTCCGGAAGAAACGCAAATTCTCCCGGAAATAGTAGAGCTGCTTATCAGTAAATTTTAGTACGAAATGACGCGACCCTTAGGGTGAGTCTCGTTTTTACTGGCAGCGGGAAGCTGCGCTTGTACGGTGAAACGTATTCGGCTGACGGTAAGATTGGCTTCCTTATTTGAACCGCTTGCGCTTCCGCCGAGGCTGAACACGGCGGCGATGACGGCAAGGCTGCCGGATACCTCGTGTCCCTTCTCCGCGCTTTGCTCGACTGTGACGGCCATATCGAATTCAATCTCCGAAATCTTGCCGCCGTCTTTGTATACGCAGGGGAAGAATTTCACGTTCATATCGCGCACTCTTTCTTGAGCGCCCTGAATACCTTCGGCGATTTGAACCAAAGAATCTTCTACAAACTGTTTGACACTAAGCATTAGAATCACCTCCTTTCGGGGGTGAGATAGGAGGAGTGAGGATGGAAAAAGGCGAAACTGTGGGATTCACGATGCTAAAGCCTACGATAGATGTCCTTTCTGTGAGCGATATGCACGACGTAGACGATTAACGCGTCGGCTTGGATTTCGTACACGACGCGAAATGTCCCGATACGTATGCGCCAGAAATTTTCAAAACCTTCAAGTTTTATGGCTCCATACGGAAGAGGATCGACGCTCAGGTGTCCTATCGCGTCGGATATACGTTGCTTCATGGATTCTTCACAACGCGCCAACTCTTTGACAGCGCTTTTTTTGAAAACTATCGAAAAGCGCGGCGCGTCAGGCAAGACCAAGCTCCTTCTTTACGTCGTCAAAAGATACGACGGACTCGTCTTGCCGTTCAAGAACGATTTGCCGGTCTTCAGCGTCCTCTTGTTCTTGAAGGTGTTTCAGAAAGGCGACGTAGGCGAACACTTTATCAGTGTCAGCGTCGGGTAGGCTGGTAATCATCTCGTAAAGCTCCTCGCGCTCGGCAGTCTGTGTATTAGGCAATTGTATCACTCCTTACTGTATTGGGGTTACGGCTTTAGTCCTTTTTGTAAGAGATACTCGACTAAATTTTCAAGCGTGCGCATTTCGTCTTTGGCTGTTTTTTCAAGTTCTTGTTTTAGATTGTCGCTGATTCTGATATAGCCAAAGCCGGTTATTTCCGGCGAATCAGAACGTCCAGTTAGATAGTCAAGCGAAACATGGAAAAAATCAGCAAGCGTAAATAGCGTATGGAGCGGAGGACTTGTTCTATTAACTTCATAATATTGATAAGTCCTATCCGTAACCCTAAGCTCCAAAGCAAGTTGACGTTGTGTTAGTTTTTTAGAAGTTCGTAGGCTTTTAAGTCGTTCGCCGAATGTTGGCATGGGACACCTCAAAAAAAAGATTGACACGCAATAAAATTTCGTGTATTATCCGAATATCACGAATTTATTTTTCGTGAAATTCAAAAGGGGGCAGGTGGTTGTGCAGAATTCTCTAAAAGAAGTCCGTATGACAAAAGGTATTACCCAAGTTGCTATGGCCCGTAAACTCAATATAACGTCCCGTATGTACCAATATCTTGAATCAGGACACTGCGAGCCACGCATATCTCAGGTATACAAAATGTCACAGATACTTGACACCCCAGTCGAAATTTTATTTCCGCCTCTGATTGATTATAGCAAGGAGGCGCGATAAGTCAAAACACGAGGTGATAACACAATGAGTCTAATGTCCATACTGTCGAACGAGCCGCCGAAGCGGGGGCCGAAGGATACGGTGAGCAATCCGATATATCGCCTGACGGAGAAGTACAAGGCGGAGATAGGGGAGGCGAGGGAGAAGGGGTATAGCTGGTCGCAGATTATCAACGCTATGAGGCAAGACGCGGGCGTGGGTGAAGAGATGAGGCTTTGTAAGGTCGAGGGGCTGTATAACGCGATGAGGAAGAAGGAGGGGAAGGCATGAGTATTGTTATGAATTGCAAGCGCACCAAAAACGGCGGGGTTTTATGGTCGGGGAAAACGAAAAAGCATCTCTATGCCAGAAAATTAGCAAACGGCATAGAGCAGATGAAGCAGTTTGGAGAGCGGGAGTTTCCGGGTGAGGATGTAGCGGTTGTTATTGCCTAGACTGTATCTCGGCTTTGGCTTCTTGAAGTAGCTTGATGAGTATGTCTACTTCAAGATGTGAGATGACGACCGAAGATTCACCATCGCCAACATCGTATGGGTCGATAATAAAAATTTTATCGTCGTTTTCATAAGTAACTACTTCAAAGCCAAAGACTTTCTTATGAGACATACTGCGCACTCCTTTTTGTTTTTCAAAAAATTATATCACATCGAGGAGATGCGAGGTATGAAGGAGGCAAAATCATGAACAAAGAGACATTGAGGGCTTACCTGCAAAACGGCCCATTGGTGCAGGCCATAGAGCAGAAGAGGGCTATTGATAATGTGAGGTACGAACTTATCAATGCGCTTACCGTTTTAAGGGCAGTCAGCATAGGTATAGAAACTGTCAAAGAGGTACAGGGCAAGATAGACGAGTACGCAAAAATCAGCAAGCACTACGGAATCCTGCTTGAGGACACGTTCGGCGTAACGTGGCAAAAAGAGAACGTTATCAAGAAGCACACGGACTGTCTCGACGACGACATTGACGCGCTGCCAGATGAGATTAAGGAGTGAGACGATGAACATAACCAAAGATGAAATTGACCAGCTCAGGGAGCTTGTGGGTTGTTTTAGATCCAGAGTTTTCTGTATGTTCGACATCACCGATGTCGTGGACAAGGGGCGCATGGTGGGCATTTATGAAATCCGCAAAAAGATGGATCCTTTTGTGTCCGAGATCGAAAGCATGTTTTACGAAGCCGAGGAACTGCTCGGCAAGGTGCTGAAGAGGGCCCACGAGGAGGCGAGACATTAAATGTCTGCCTACAAACTGCCTAAGATATGCTCTCAGCCCTCGGTGGAGGCTGAGGATGGGCATATCGCGCGGGCGATGATGCGGTGCGACGAGTGCCTTATTTTTAGGCATGGTAAGTGCGCTGGGATAGAGGACAGAATCGGACTGGGTGAGTGGCCTGCCATGGAAGACGACCCGGTGAAGGTGTGGCTGAAAGACCTTATCGCCACGCCGGTCGAGAAGAAGGTAACGCTGAGAGCTTGGAGCGTGTATGAAAAGTACGCGCCGCTGATCCGGAAAGCTAACAAAGCGGGGCACAGTTTCAAGGAGATAGCCGCCGGATTAGCGAAAATCACGGGGAAGAAGATAACGCCGGTTACGATAAGCAAGCATTTGGGAGGTGGAAAGAATGCCAAAAGACAGGGCGACACTGAAGGACAAAGCAAAGACAAGCCCGGTGCGTCCACGACTCCTTAAAAATGAGCGGCGGTGAATTGCCGAATGGGCAAGGTTAAGCAAAAAACTTTGAAAGAGCTCAAGCCGATTGATTTTGACAGGCTGCCTCTGCTTTTGACTGACGTGCAGGCGGCCGAGGTTATTGGCGTGTCTGCTGGGTATCTTAGGCTTGCGAGGTGCGAGGGTGAGAGAGACGGTCGCATTCCTGCTCCGCGTTTTGTTAGGCTCATGGGGCGCGTTTGGTATCCCAAGGACGACATTTTTGCTTGGGTTAATGGATTGGAGAGGATGACGGCGATATGAGAATCAATTTGGGAAATGGCGTATGAGAGGTGAAAAAAAATGTGGGAGACGATTAGACGGTTTTTTGGCAAAAAGAAGCGGCGCTATACAGTGAAGCGCGTGGCGTGGAACGGCGTACCGAACAGGTGTACAGACCCGTATGTTTTGAACCGCCTGAGCGACGGAGACTTGGCGCGGCGGTTTGGTTGGCTGCCGATTACGGTAGCGCAGGCGCGGGCAATCGCGAGGGAAGCGGGGCTAAGGTGATGGGAACGCAATATTACTATCGCGGCGATGTAATAGGTGTCGAAAGCTGGTCTTTTATCCACCGAAAAAGGGGCGTTGTTGACAATGTGTGGATTGTGATGACACAATCCACAAATAAACAAGTAGCGCCTAAGACACTTGTGTCAACCACAAAGCAAACTACGCAGGATCTGCTGGATGTTTGGTCGGCTAAGAGAGGGCTTGATGCCGTCGTGGAAGATCCGGAGCCGGAAGCCGAGGGCGAAACGCCGGGGAAGAGGGTGCCTGTCGGGGCGCTGGAGAGTGGAAAAAGTTATTTTTTGCATAACCCAGCTCGTAATGAGCTTAGAAAATTGAGCTATTGCGGTGACAGGGGTAATGGCATTTATTTGTTCAGGGATAGGAAAAAGCCTGAATATATTAACCTTTCGGCCGACAAGCTCACGCACTACGAGATATGCGAGGCAGAGTGATTATAACACAGCAAAATGGGCTTGTCTTATCGTGAACAATTAGAGGCGCTGCCCGAGGACGCGCGGCTGTGGCACGCTAGGAATATCTACGACTATCGTCTGAGCGGCGGCGCGTCGCCTGATGACGCTCTTGAGTTTACGCTGTCGGTCTCTTCGGGTCTTGTCGATTCGGAGAGGCTGACAAGCGTTTTGGAAATCTGGCGGTATGACAGGCATTATAACGGCGGCAAGAGGCTTTTATATACGATATTTGGAGGGTGAATAGATGAGCGCTACTTTAATGTTGTACGAAGAGGAAATGAGAATATTGGCAAGTCTGCCCAAAGACGCTGTCGCTAATATAACATTAGCACTATTAGCGTCGTCATTAGGCAATGATATTCCTGAGCTTGACGATAGAGACCGCGCTATTTTCGAGCTCATAAATCGGCAAGTCAAAAGAGCGCGTGAGATGTCGGCGACTCGTGCAAAATCCGCGCGTAAACGCTGGGGCGAATGCAAACCTGATACAAACGAATGCACGAATACGAATACGAATACGAATACGAATACGAATACAAGAGATAAAGAACTAAAAACCTCCTGTGGTGAAAAAACCGCTGAAAGCGTCGAAGACTCAAAAACCGAGGAGGCGAAAAACGGGATAGATACCTCAAAACCTCTCAAGCACAAGAGTCAGCATAGGCAAGTAAAGCCTCTGGACGGAATACCCTATGACCACCAAGCCAAAATAGCCTTCTGGGAAAATGACGGCGTAACCTGCTATGTCCCTGAAGCAGCCCTGAACGACGTAGACCCGGACAGCGTGACGAGGCTGCTGCAGGAGCTCGCTCAGGAATACCCGCAAATAAACCTCGTCGCGGAGTTCCGCAGGGCCCGCGACTGGCTGAGAACCGCGCCGCCAAGCAAGATACCCAAGAAAAGTTTGCTTAAGTTTTTGCGTAACTGGGTATCGAGGGCGAGACCGAGAATCTTGGGCTATGAGACTGTCGCGGAGTTTGTGCCCGCGCAAGAGGGGTGACGAGACATGGCAAATTTGCATGAACTGTGCCTGACATACGTGCGCAACGGCGTGCTTAACGACCCCGAGAACGCCAAGACTATGCTTGACCCGGCCATCAGGGACGCCGTGAATGCCTGTAGCTACAACATTCGCGCCAATGGTGATTTTCAGATGGTCTTCGAGAGCGTCAGGCGTGACGTCGCGCCGCTCAGGGGGCTGTTCTCTGACGTGGAGATAAAGCGCATTATTGGCCAGGAAGAGGCGTGGCAGATAGATACGGCCAACGAAAACCGGACGGCGCGCCGGACGCCCGAGCAGCTGCGGCTCGAACTCGATGAGCATGTCATTGCGGCGCGGTTTGGCAAAGACCCTTGCGCGGACGAAAACTCGCCTACCCGGAGGCTCAAAGAGCTCGAGGAGTATCAGCGCGCGTGGGAGGACTTCCCGGCGTTCGGCTTCGGGATACGCAAGCTCGACGACGCCGCGGGCGGCATACTCCCCGGGGAGATATGCGTGCTGACAGGCGCGCAGGGGACGATGAAGACAAGCCTCGCGTTATCAGCAGTCGACAACTTTGTTGGGCGCTCGAAAACTGGGCTTGTGTATTACGCCTCCGTGGACATGTCGCCCATCGAGATAACCATGCGGCTGCTTGAGCGCGAGACGTGCAGGGACCAAAAGGAGCTGAGCTTTATGCGCGGCGCGGACCCTGAGGGGTACAGGGCGCTCTGCAAAGAGCATATCACCGCGAAGTACGACAAGCGGCTCGTCATAAGCGGGCACAAAGACGACAAGTTCATGACGCTCGACAGCCTGCTTCATGACTGCTCTGCCCGTCAGCCCCAGCTCGTCGTCATCGACTACCTGACGATGCTGAAAACGATAGGACAAAGCGACCTTGATTTTGTCGACATAGCCATGCGAGTTATTTTGCGGTACGCTCACAGGTATCAGGCGAGCTTTTTGATACTCTCGCAGATGTCGCGGGCGAGCAAATACAGCCAGTACGGCGGACAGATGGGCGGACACGCTAAAGGCGGCGGCATTGTAGAGGAGCTGGCTCACTTGGAGATAGAGCTGACGCGGCAAAAAGTCGAGAGCGGTCTGCCTATGGTCATAGCCGGCATAACCAAGACAAGGCGCGGCGTAGCGCATCAGTATTTCTCTCTCGACTACGACGGCCCGATAAAACGCTTTACCGGCGGCGCGGAGAAGATGACTATGAACACGAAGAAAACAGCCATATTTGAGCGAGCGAACGAGGGGTATTTTGCATGAAAAACAGTGTAAGTGATTTTACTTTGTGTGACGAATACAAGGCCGTCGAGCGGGCGCTGCGTAAGTATCCGGCGAAGAGGGCGGAGCTTGAGGCGCTCAAAAATTATGTCGCCGCTCTTTGTTCTTGCTCGTTCTTAAACGAATTGGGAGCTTCTGGCTCGTCTTCGCCTGAAGAAAGATTGATTGAGGCGCTTGAAAGAAACCCGGAGTATAGGCGGCTCGTGAGGTTTGTGGAGACTATGGAGACGGCGTTGAACTATCTCAGCGCGGCTCAGCTCACCATTGTGGACTGTCTTTATTGGCGCGGTATGTCGATAAGAAAGACGGCTTGTTTTTTGCACTGTGACCATTCACGTGTATCACGAAATCGCAGGAGAATTCTGTCTTGTCTTATCAAGGATTTTTCGACAGATTTTTATTAAAAACGCACCACATGGGGCACTTTTTATGTGATATTATGCTATCGTCTGAAAAACGCGTTAAGAAATAGGCGGCTTTCTCCCTTGTTGGCGGGTAGAGAGCCGCCTTTTATATGAACCAAACGAGGTGAACGGGTATGTTGTCAGCAATGCAGGAAGCGTTCTGCGCGGCTTATGTCGCCGATCCGAAACGCAACGGAACGAGGGCGGCTTTGGCTGCCGGATACTCTAAAAAAAGCGCTCGTATCTTATCATCACAGGTATTAACAAACATTAACGTCCAAAAAAGGATAAAGGAGTTGGAGCGCGAGGCCCTGGAGGAAGCGGGTTATAGCCCCGAGAGTCTGCGGGCGCTTGCCGTGCGTCAGTTGGCCTCGCAGGTTTCCGTGAATGTCTCTGACATCGTCAAGGTCGTGTACCCTGAAGAGAAAGCTTATGACGAGGCTATTGAGCAAGCGGCCGAGGCGGACGGCGGACAGTACCGTGTCCCGTTTGGAGAGCCGATGCTTTACGTGCGGCCCACTTCGGCATGGACGCCTGAGGAACACGCGGCCGTCAAGCATATCAAGGCCACGAGGGACGCGGGCGTCGAGATAGTTTTTTATGACAAGCAGGCGGCGCTTAAGATGCTCGCCGATATAGCGGGGATAACTAAGCAGTCGGTCGAGGTGAGCGGGGCCGGCGGGCAGCCTGTCGCTATGAACTTGATATTTCAGCACATAGGCGGCAATAAAGATATGCCTGACATGAGCGAGAGCACAGGCGAATGAGTAACGCGCGCGCCGAGTCCATAGACTTTATAATGCCTTACGCCCCCCGGCATTATTGGGAGCGGGAGCTTCACGCGGCGCTCTGGGCGCATCGGTTTAGCGTGCTGGTCGCCCATCGGCGCTTCGGCAAGACGGTCGGAGTTATAAACCACATGATAATGAGCGCCGTAAAGAACACTCTGCCTATGCCGCGGTACGCTTATATAGCGCCGTTTCGCGTGCAGGCTAAGGCTATAGCTTGGCAGTATCTTAAACAATATACCGCGCCGCTTGGGACGTACAGGCAAGTCAACGAGTCGGGACTGTCCATAAATTTGCCATCTATGCACGCGGGCGTCGCCGGGGCCATGATTCAGATTCACGGCGCGGACAACCCCGATTCTTTACGCGGCGTCTATTGGGACGGCGTTATTCTCGATGAGTACGCGCAGATGAAGCGCGAGCTTTGGGAAGAGGTTATGCTTCCGGCGCTGCTTGACCGCAAGGGATGGGCCGTGTTTATCGGAACACCCAAGGGGCAGAACGCTTTTTTTGAGATATACCAAAAAGCGCAGATAGAAAAAGGCTGGCACTCGGGGTTTTACCGCGCGGACGAGACGGGCGTTATCTCGCAAGAAGATTTAGAGGACCTTCGCGTTAGCATGAGCAATATGGCGTGGCGTCAGGAGATGCTGTGCGACTTCACGGCTTCGGCGTTTGACGTGCTTATACCTATAGACTTGATAGCGCGGGCCTGCGCCAAACGATATACGGAGTGGGAGATAGGGAGCCCGAGCGAGGTAGTGCTTGGCGTGGACGTGGCGAGGTTTGGCGACGACAACACGGCGGCCGTGCTGCGAAAGGGATTGATAGCCGACTCGCCCCAAGTTTGGCATGGGCTTGATAGCGTCGATGTGGCCGACAGGATAGGACTGATAATCCAGGAACATAGGCCGGACGCCGTGTTTGTGGACGCCGGGCGGGGCGAGGGAGTTATAGACCATCTGCGTCACAGGGGATATATCATCATGGAGATACCTTTTGGGGCGCGGGCGCTTGACGAAGCGCACTACGCCAACCGAGTCACGGAGATGTACGACAAACTCAAGCTCTGGATGACTCAGGGCGGAAGCCTCCCGAACTTGCCGGAGCTCAAGACCGAACTTGCCGGGCGAAGATATGACTTTGACACGCGCGGACGGATGAGGCTTGAGTCTAAAGACAAATATAAAGAGCGCATGGGAGGCAGCCCGGACAGCGCGGACGCCTTGGCGCTGACGCTCGCCGCGCCTGTGTACAGGGCCGGGACGGGGAGAGTAATAGAATATTAGGTTTGTTTATTAGAGCGCGACAATTACAAGGAGGATTATATCATGTCAGTATTCCTTTTGTGTGAGCGGGCGCTGTCGCTGATTCGCGCTAAGAGACTCGACCCGGCTTTAACCGCGATGGTCGAGGCTTTGAATTATCAGGGGCTTATCAACGCCAACGCTCAGGAGGAGGCCGTGACTTGCGTGAGGCACTTCGCTCCTGTCAGGGATAGCCTGTTCGCGCTGTATCCTTGGGTGTTCGCGAGGCGGTCGGCGGCGCTGTCCGCGGGCGGGGCTGTGGCTGGGTGGAGGTACGCTTACGCGCTCCCGAACGACTGCGTCAAGGTGCACACGGTAATCCAGGGGCGCGGGACAGCGCCGGAGTATGAGCGATTAGGCAGCACCATAGCCACCGACGCGTCGGGTGTGACCGTGAGGTACACGGCCGTGATAACCGACGCCAACGCGTGGGCGGCTGAGTTCAGGGACTGCTTTGCGGCGCGATTGGCGCATGAGATTGCGTTCGCGGCCATCGGTCAAGTGGAGGCCGCTTCCGGGGCTCTGCAGCTGTTTCAGTTTCTTTTGTCCGAGGCTTACAGGACTGGCGCGATAGACGGCGGCGCGTCGATGGATAACGGCGTGGCGTCGGCTGCTGGTAAGCAGGGCACGGGGCACGAGACTGGGCATAGTGGCGACAGGTATCCGCCATTTCAATCCACGTTTCAATCCACGCGCTGATGTTTCAATCCACGCGCTGATCAGAGCGCGACAATTACAGGGAGGATTATATCATGTCAGTATTCCTTTTGTGTGAGAGGGCTTTGTCGCTTATCAACGCGCCGGATATGAGGGACTTGGACGCGGGCGCCGCCGCCGCGCTTGAGGCATGCGACGAGGCGGGGCTTGTCAATATGAGGGCGCAGAAAGAGGCTATCGTATGCGCTCGCAGCTTCGCTGTGACGAGAGATAAGCTGCTTACGCTGCATCCTTGGGTGTTCGCGCGCAAGAACGCGAGCTTGGCGAGGATGACGGTCAACACAAACATGGCAGGGTGGAAGTACGCCTTTGCGCTTCCCGTGGATTGTCTCAAGGCGCTGTCTGTGACCAAGACAAAAACGGCCTTGGACATATCGGACGACGGCCAAAGATCGTTTTGGAGCCATTATGAGATTATAGGCCGGGCACTGGCGTCTAACGCGAGCGCTGTTTGGCTCTTGTATACGGCGCGTATAACGGATACGGGATTGTGGGATAGCGTGTTCGCCGACGCTTTCACCGCTTTGTTGGCTGGGGCCATCGCCGCGAACGTCGGGGCGCAGAACGCTCTTAACGTGGCGGCCGCTATGGAGCAAAAGGCGGCGGCCATAGCGCAGGCAGGATATATGACGGGCGTCATCGAGAGGCCGGATAACCTGCCGTTTAACCTGCCTGAGTATATGGACTACAGCGGACCGTGGACGTATAGCAAGGCGCCCGCTTGGGAGCCGTATCTATGACGCCGCTTCAGGCATCATTCACGGCCGGGGAAATAATGCCCGCGCTGCACGCGCGGGTGGACTTGGCCAAGTATCAGACCGGAGCGGCGCGGCTTGAGAACTTCGTCGTGATGCCTCAGGGCGGGATAAAGCGGAGGGGCGGCTTCGGGACCGTGGCGGGGACGGCTGCCGGTAACTCCTTAGCGCTCATGTCGTTTCAGTATGATAACGGCGACGCGGCTGTCATCGCGCTTTCTAACTCAGGCTCGTCCGTCATAAAAAACGGGGTGGCAACCTCTATCGGGGCCGCGCCTATGTCTTTGTTCGACCCCGCGGGGCTGTCGCGGATACGGTATACGCAGAGCGGCAGCGTGATGTTTATAGCGTCGATGGACTCACCGCCCTATATGCTCGAGCGTCACAGCGACACGAGCTGGGAGTTTAAATTGTTCCGGCCCGAGAACGGCCCATGGTTGGCCAACAGCGGCAAGGAGGACTCGGGCGAGACAGTCACCGCTCAGTCGGATACCGTCTTCGTGACAGCGCTCGGCGCTCTTGCCGGGCTTGCCGCCGGCGATCTGTTCAGGCTCGACTTTGAGTTCGGCGGGGAGTTGTCGGCTAACGTGCCGCAGAATACAACCTATATCAGCGACACTATCATCGTCAAAGGGCCTTGGGACTTCGAGACGGGCAACCCCAACTGGGCCGGAACTGTCTGGATCGAGAAGAGCTTGGATAACGGCCTGACCTGGTATACGGTTAAAAAATATATCTCGGCGAAAGACGACGACAGGAACATAAGCTTTTCGGGCTCCGAATCTGAGGACGACGTGCTCTATAGGGTCAGGATAGAGGACGATGCCGCGGACGGCGCGGCTATGAAGTATACCTTTGTGGCGACGCCTTTTGTGAAGAGCCTTGTGTACAGGGTAACGAATATTAACGGGAACCAGATTACCGGTGTGCTTTTGAGCGACACTAACGGCGTGTACTATGGCATTGCCGGGAAGACCGCGCTTGACTGGGCGCTTGGGGCATGGAGCGCGTCGCGGGGTTTTCCGTTCGCGGTGTGCTTTTACCAGAACAGGCTCGTGTTCGCCGGAAGCAACGCGGAGCCTCAGACTATCTGGATGAGCAAGGTCAACGACTATCTCGACTTTGGCACATCCGACCCGGTTAGGGACGACGACGCCATCACTTTGACTTTGGCCGGGGACACAGCGGACAGGATACATTCGCTTGTGGCTATGGCCGACCTCTTAGCGTTCACCGGGGCCGGCGAGTGGCGAATAAGCGGTTCTGGCGAGGGCGGGGCTATAGCGCCGTCGGCCGTCGTGGCGCATGAGCAGACGAGGATAGGCAGCAGGAGTATACAACCGCTCGTCATAGGCAATGATGTGATATTCGTGGGCGCGGCCGGGACCGAGGTACACTCGCTCGGGTACAATCTGCAGGTCGACGGATATATAGGGTCTAATTTGAGTATACTGTCGTCTCACCTGTTCCGTGACGCCAAGATAATGAGCATGACGTACCAGAGGCTGCCGGACTCGCTGATATGGTTTGGGCTCAATAGCGGACTGCTCGTGTCCTGTACGTATCAGATAGAACACGAGGTCGTGGCTTGGGCGCGGCATACTTTGGGCTTGAGCGGGTCGATAATCAGGGATATGACCTGCGTACCGATGGACGGCGGAACGGATTTTTATATAGCGCGAAACGGGGTGCACAGGATGACGCAGGGGACGACGACCGACGACGGCGTGAGCTTTACGTCCATATTGGAGACTCTCTCCGTCAATATGGTTAGCGAGAACGGCACGACGCTGCCTTATAAAAAGCTCATATCGAGGCTCTTTATGTACACCCTTATGAGCGGACGGGCTCACGTGTCGCCGCGGAGCGAGCCCGCGCGGCGGCGCGACGTTCAATGGACGGCCGGATATGAGATGGTTGAGAACGAGCTTATGCTGGACGCGGGGTTCGAGCGCGGGGCGGCGCTCAGGATAGAGTCGCTGCCCGGGGAAGCTCTGAATATACTGGCGTTAGTACCGATTTTGACGGTGGGGGGATGACATGAAGATAACCTTTCAGCTTCTTACTATGAAGCACGCGGCGATAGCGCAATACCTGAGAGAAGCGGATAAAAAAGAAATAGAGGATATGGCGGCGAGCGTTGACATAAAACTCTCAGAAACGGAGGCTGTCGAGTATTCGATACGGAATACGAAATCTGGCTTCGCGGCTTTCATCGACGGAGAGCTGACCGCCATATTCGGCGTGACGAAAGAGACGGACGAATCCGGCAATATATGGCTTTTAGGAACGGACGAAATAACAAAACGTCCGTTGAGATTTTATAAAGAATCAAAATCTATCTTTGATGTTCTCTCGAAAGGATACGACGAGCTATATAACTACGTCGGCAAGAAAAATAAAACCGCTCTCCGGTGGCTTGAATGGCTTGGATTTAAGTTTGAGGAAGCCGGGGAACCGTTTGAGGATTTTGTGTTGGTGAGGTGGACACGACCATGTGCACCGTGATGATGACGGCTCTGAGCGCGGCTTCGTCTCTTGCTCAGGGGATGGCGGCGCAAGGCGCCGCTAAGGCTCAGGCGCTGTCCGCGGAGCAGAACGCGCGGATGGCCGAGGAGCAGGCGAAAGACTCCGTGAAGCGCGGGGGAAGAGAAGAGAACAAGTTCAGGCGTCAGATTGCTATACACCAAGGGCAGCAGAGGGCGGCTCTTGCGGCTTCTGGCGTGGATGTAGACAGCGGGAGCGCGGAGTTGCTGCAGGACGCGTCACGCGGCGAGGCGGAGGAGGACGCGAGCGTAATACGCTTTAACGCGCAGCGCGAGGCATGGGGGCATCAGGCGCAGGCCACGGACTACAGAAACCAAGCGAGCGCGGCGAGAGCGGCCGGGCGCAACGCCATGACGGGCGGCGTCATAGGAGCCGGGGCGAGCCTGTTGTCATTGGCCGGGGACGGGGGATGGTTCAGTAAGACGAAGACGACGCCTAAGCCTGCCGTGTACTCGAAGTACGACACAGCGCGGAACATGAAGCTCAAGTATAAGAGGACTGACGCCGGCGGGTATTTCAATTATTGAGGGGGTAGTTTGAATGTGCATGAAGACGCCGGATATGAAGGCGCCGCCCGCGCCGCCTAAGGTGGAGCAGATAGACGCCTCCGACCAGAAGGCTTCGTCGCGGGCGGCTGAGATTAGACGCAGGCGCGCGGCGCTGTCGCGGGCCGATACTATGCAAGGCGGTACGGGCGCGATGAGTTCGGGCGGCGCTGGCACCAGCAAGAAGAAATTGGGTGAGTAAATGGATTTAACGTGGCTTAGGCGTGACGCAAAGAGGCGGTACGCCGCCATGATATTAGCTCGGACTAATTGGGAGGCGCGGTGGCGTGACTATGCGGAGCAGTTCGCGCCGGCGCGGGGAAGGTTCAATATTATCGAAGAGGGCAAGCGCGACACGCTTAGGCGCAACAGCAGGCCTCGGATAATCCCGGACGAGTTCGCGGCGGGACTCAAGAGCGGACTCACAAGCCCGACAAGGCCGTGGTTCGCGCTTGGGATTTTCGAGCCTGAGCTCTCGAAATACGAGCGGGTCAAGGCTTGGCTCTCTGACGTGACCGAGGCCATGCTCACCGTGATAGGGAGGTCAAACTTCTATGACGAGATATTCACCGTGTACAAGGAAGAGGGCGTGTTCGGGACGGGGTGCCTGTACGTCGATGAGGACGAGGAAGAGGTCTTCAGGTGCAAGGCCTTTACGGTCGGGCAATACGCCATAGCTCAGAACAGACACAAGCTCGTGAACGGCTTCGCGAGGAGCCTTTCCTTTACGGCGTCGGAGCTGGCCATCGAGTTTGGCGAGGACAGTCTGCCGTCTGAGATAAGGCTAAGTCTCAGCGAAGAGCGCAAGGGCGACGGGGACAGCGCGGCCGTCTTTGAGGTGACGCATCTTGTAGAGGAGAACGACGAGTATATACCCGACGCTCCGGGGCAGAAAAACATGAGGTATAGGTCTATGTATTGGCTGCCCTCCGTGAGCCAGCCTGAGTTTTTGAGGATAAGCGGATACAACGAGTTTCCCGTGATGGTCCCGAGGTGGCGGCTTATAGGAGAAGACCTCTATGGGAGTGAGCACCCCGGGGACGTCGGGCTCGACGACGCGCGCGCCATACAGGACATCGAGGTGGACGAACGGCGGGCTCTGAAGCTCGGGATAGTGCCGCCGCTTTTGGCGCCGCGAAGCTTGCAGGGAACCGAGATAGACCTCAGGCCCGGGAAGATAACGTGGTATGACCCTAAAGTATCAGACAACGCCGCGCCTGTGGTGCAGCCGCTCGTCGTGGCTAAGTTTGACTACGCCGCCGCTGCTGAGAAGATAGAGAGACTGTCTATCGGGCTTGAGAAGGCGTTTTTTGTAGACCTGTTTAGAATGTGGGCCACTGACCTGAGACAGGGACGGACGGCCACGGAGATTCAAGCGCGCGAGGAAGAGAAGATATACGCGCTCGAGCCCGTATTGACAAGACAGATGTACGACCTGTTAGACCCGTTTATCACGAGGGTGTTCTCCATCATGGAGAGGCGCGGGCTGCTGCCTCCACCTCCGCCGGAATTGGAGGGGATGCCGTTTAAGATAGAGTACACGTCGGTGCTGGCGAAGAGTCAGAAGCAGTCTAATCAGCATGGAATAGAGACGGTCTTGAACGTCGTCGGCAACATCATGCAAATGCAAAACGGCGCGGGGGAAAGGCCTGAGATACTCGACAAGATAGACACGGACACGATAATTGACCTGTACGCCGATATGCACGGGCTGCCCTCGGGCGTCGTGCTGGGCGACGACAGAGTAAAAGAGATACGGGAGCAGAAAGCGGAGGAGCAGGCGGCTCAGCGGCAGGCGGAGATGGAAGCGCAAGCGAGCGCGCAGGCGCCGGAGCTCGCTGGAGCCGCTAAGGATTTGGGACAGACGCCTGTGGGCGGCGGCAACGCCATAGACGCCCTGATGGGCATGGCTGGGATTGACGAAGGAGGAACGGAACGTGACGCCTGATGAAGCGACGGGAACAGGGCAAGAGCAAGGGCAAGGGCAAACGTCAGCGGGGAATAAAACGGCTGACGTTTCGCTTTTGGCGGGGGCCGGCAGGGGCAAATCGAATTCGCAGGGTGATAATGCCGATGGACAGGGTAAGGATGTACAGAATAAAGACGGGCGACCGGGAATTGAAGACGGGCGACCGGGGGCGGTCGCCCCTACGAACGAGGTTATAAAGGCTGAGGACTTCACGATTCCGGAGGGAAAGGTCTTCGACGAAGAGCTTGGCAAGAGCTACCTCGACATCGTGAACGACTCCGCTTTATCGAGGAAGGACTTGGCGCGGAAGCTCGTTGACCTTTACAGTTCGCTCCAAGACAAGGAGATAAAGGCGCAGGAAGAGGAACTTGAAAAGTATCAGCTTGAATTGGCCGGGAAATGGGAACAGGCGGCTAAGGCCGACAAGGAGTATGGCGCTCAGAACTGGGAGAAGTCGGGCGCGGTCATCGAGGCGGGGCGCGATAAGGTGGCGTCGCCTGAGCTTGTGGCTTGGATAGAGGAGAACAAATTGGGGAACCATCCTGAAATACTCAGAATGTTTTATAGGGCCGGGAAGCTGATTGGCGAGGACAGGGCGGCCGGGACGGTCGGAGCGGCGAAGGTCGACATGGCTGAGGCGATATTTGGAGCGTCACTTGCGGGGCTCAAGAGATAGAAGGAGGAAAATAGAATGCCTGACGGATACATGACTTTAATGGACTTGAAGAACCGGCTCGCGCCGGGGGACAACGCCATAGCGTCTGTGGCGGAGATAATAGCGCAGGAGAACGAGGTGCTCGAGGACATACCTTGGAAGCGGGGAAACCTCATAACGGGCGACCGTCACCTCACGAGGGCCGCTATGCCGCACGCGGTGGTTCGCAAGATAAACGAGGGCGTAGCGCCCAGCGTGAGCAAGACCGAGGCTCATACCGACACTTGTATAGAGCTAGCGAGCATGAGCGTGGTGGACGTGAAAGAGGTAGAGCTGTCGCCCAACCCGGCTCAGTTTTTATTGTCCGAGAACAGGCCGCATATCGCGATACTCGGCGAGGACTTCGCCGCGAGCGTGTTTTATGGTAAAGACTCGGGCGGCATCATGGGCTTCGCGGCGCGGTACGGCAAACTGCCCACTAACAACACCCCCAAGACCTCGCCGGCCAATCAGGTTATCGACGCCGGGGGAACCGGAACCAACCTGAACTCCATCTACATCGTCAAGTGGGACGCTGAGGAAGTGACGGCCATCTACCCCATGAACGCCAAGGCGGGCTTGCAGGTGGTGGCGCAGAACAACATCCACGTGCCGGACAAGGGCGACCCGCCGAAGCTGTTCTTGGCGCACGTCACTAACTACAGCTGGTTTGTGGGGCTTAAGGTGCGAGACTACCGCTATGCCGCAAGAGTGGCCAATATCGACTTGGACGCGCTGCTGACGGACGAGGCTTTGAGGCAGAAGCTCTTTGAGCACATGATTAGAGCTAAGAACAAGATACACCACGTCAATCAGGGGCGGACCGTGATGTACGTGTCGCCTGACCTGTACAGCTGGCTTGAGATAGCGGCGTTCAACAAAGTCAACATGGCGCTGGGGTATACGGACATCACGAGCGACAGGAGGATACTGAGGTTTTCCGGGATACCTATAAAGCGCAACGACTGTCAGACCGAGCCGGAGACGGCTGTGGCGTGAACGAAAATGAACAGGGGGAGAGACCATGATATTTGACAAGGAACTGATGTTTTTTGATGGCAAGAATATAAACAACGCCACGAGCGTCACGTCTGACGCGCTGAACCTCGGGACGAAGCGGCCTTTTCACGGGAGAATCGCGTATCTCGGCGTGGCTCCTAAGTCCGACCTGACCGCTACGGGCGACCCCGATATAACTTTGAGCCTCAAATTTGCGAACGACGATACGTTCAGCGACTTGGTTACGGCGGCCTTCCCTATAGCCAAGAAGGCCGACTTCGAGTCGGGGAAGGTGTTTTGTCAGCCAATACCCTTTATACATGGGCAGTTCGTGAAGTTTAGCATAGCGGTCGGCGGCACTGACGGCATAGCCTGCGCGAAGCTTGACGCGGGAATTATGCTTGATCCCGAAGACCCGATTGTGGCGGTTTAAATCCACGCGCTGATTAGAGCGCGACAATTACAAGGAGGATTATATCATATCAGTGAAAATACCGGGGTATGATAAAGACGGGCGACCGGGGGCGGTCGCCCCTACGGGGAATTGAACCAATGAAAATACCGGTTCATGAGAGACGGGAGACTATTGCCCCTTTGCCGGGCGTCCGTGTAGGCGCTCACGGCGGAGAGGCGGCCTATGGCGGCGACGCGGCGCGGGGGCTTGGAAACTTCGCGGCCGCGGGGCTCAGGCTCGCCGCCGACCTTGACGACGCAAAGACTCTTGAGGCGTTCAACAACTTTAAAAAAGAGGTCTCGGTATACCACAACGACCCCAATAAGGGCGTGTTGAACAAACTCGGCAAAGAGACCGAGGGGCTTTACGCTTCGGCTGACGAGTGGATGAGCAATAAGGCCGACGAGTATCTCAGGAAGATGCCGAACGCGCGCGTCGAGCGCGCTTTTCAGAAGATGGCCGGGGGCGTTATAACCTCCCAGGGCGAGCACAACAGCAGGTTTGAGGCGAAGCAGATACGGGCGTACAGAATCGCCGAGGCCGACGCGACGATTGAATCGGCTATAAATGACGCGACGGAGAACTTCGCGGACGAGGCGGCCGTGGATAGCGCCCGTGACGCCGCGCTGATGGCGCTTGAGGTGAAGACACGCGGCCTTGGAGACGAGGCGCGCGGCGCGGCGCTGGCTGACTTGGACGATAAGATAGGGACGGCGCGGCTTAGCAGAATGATAGAGGCCGATCCGCTCTCCGCTGAGGCGTGGTTTGAGGAACATAAGGACGGGTTTAGCGCGCCGGCGAGAGCCAAGGCCGAGGCCGTTTTGAAGCAGAAGACGGAGCTCTACAAGACTCAGATTAGAGTTGACGAGCTTATAAAGGCGTTTCCGCCAGCAAGCGAGCGCGAGGCCTTGAAGTTTATACGCGCTAACTTCAGCGGGGAAGAGGAAGAACATCTCGCCTCGGCCTACAAGATGAGGGTCAATGAGGTGGAGGTGAAGAGGGGGAACGCTGAGGCGGGGATAAGAGCGGCGCAGAACGGCAACTTTGACGTGTTGAAACGGGAATACTGGACGAACGGTCAAGTGCCGCCTCCTGACATGTTGGGCGAGATGTGGGACAACGGCCAAATAAACGGCAGACAATACGAACAGGCGCTGAAATGGAACGAGACTTTTGCCGATAGGGCTAAGACGAGGGACTACCTGCAGAGAACGAAGCCGGAGTTCAACAGGGCCGAACCGGAAGTTCAGGAGCAGATGATACTGCGGTGGATGGGGACGAGCTTCGACCAGTATAACGACAACTTGGCCACTATCTCGCGCGGCGTTTTGGACGGCTCTATGAGCGAGGATAGAGTAAGGGACTTCTACAACAGCGGGGATATAACTAAGTATGACGCGGAAGCGCTGATAAAAAAGCTGAGGGCGATACCGAAAGCTCATCAGGAGGCCGTCAGAAAGCAGGACGCGCTTATAAAAAGCGAGCTTGGGACGATAAGGGGAAGCGTCAACTATATAGTGGGAAACGGAAGCGCCAAAGGGACGCTTCCCATAATAAATACGGCGCGAAGTCTGTTTAAAGAGTACGTTGATTTTTTAGACCCGGAGGCAAGCGACTGGAACAAGCAGGTAGCGGACGCCAAAAAGAGGGCCGTCATCGACGCGATAAGCAACTCGCCCAATGTGAAGTTGGTCAAGGAGGGTTACATCTGGGACTCTGCCACGCCTGTAAAGAAGAGGATGGACACTTGGGAAGAGAGCATAGAGAACGCGAAGACTCCTGAGCAGTTGGCCAAAGACGAGGAAACGCGCAAGGACATGCTCAAGTCTATCAACGAAACGCTGCGGCAGATGGTAGAATAGACCATAGGGTAGGGCGCGGAGTACCCGCGTAAGCTGCACTGGGGTTTCCCCCGAAAGGGGGTGATTGCGTGGTAGTTGAGATAACAAAACTCGTATTAGCTTTAGCAGAACTAATACGAGCACTTGCGGAACTGATCCGAGTTATTAAAACGCGCAATTTCTTCTAACTTCGCTCGGGCGTAAGTCCTGGTGAGGTTCCGAGCCTCATCGGGCAACCCAGAAGTCGCCGTTTGACCTATCCCAAGCGGCTTTAATTATATCAAAAATTGAGACCTCCGCAAGGGGGTCTTTATTATTGGGGGATATTTCAATCCACGCGCTGATTAGAGCGCGACAATTACAAGGAGGATTATATCATAAGAGTAAGAAGACAGCCTGAAGAGGATACGAGGCCGCTGTTCAATTGGCATGAGCCTGAGCCGGAACTTCCAGAGGAAGCGCCGGCTTTTTCGTCTTTGATGAAGCCACTAAGCGACTCACACGGCTCATACTTCGCCGGTTCGCTGCTTATACCGACGCTGCCTGAGGGGCGCAAGAGTGAATATAACGGGTCAAATATAGATTATTTGAGCCTTCAGTATAAAACCCTCAGCCCACTTATAAATAAATTCAGGTCTCAAGGGATAGAAGACGAGCTAATAGAAAGCGTGCTGCATGAGGTAGACAACGAGCTTTTATTCAGGACCCATCCGGACGCCGTGAACAAGCTCTTTGGGCGCGACAAGGAGACTCTGAGCATAATAGAGCATAACCAAGACGTCTACAAAAGAGCTATGTACTCTAAGGCGCTCGGGGGGGCTTTGAGCGACGAGGAGATAGAGGAGCGCGTGGCGGCGGCTAAGACGCTGAACGTGCCGGAGACTTTGTTTCTGAAATACGACGAGCTGTATCAGGACAAAAAAATCAAACACGCCCTGAAGCTGAGAGAGGGCTACTGGGAGAGAGTACGGAACGACGCGGAGAGCGAACTGCTGAACGCGGAGCTGTCGCTTATGAACTGGGACGCCGTGGAGAAGGGGCGCGAACTTACGGAGGCTGAGGAGAAGAGGCTCGATTGGATAGAGAAAAGAATGGCCGAACTCGAGCCGGCCGTTACTAACAGTTTGTTTCAGAACATGGTCGGCGGCCTGGCCGGGTATGGCATGCAGCAGCTTGGGAGCGCGTCGAGGTCTGTGCCTTATATGGCCGGCGGTGCTTTGATGGGTCTCGCCGCTCTCGCGTCAGGGCCTCAGGCGGCTATATCGCTTGTGCCGGGTTCTGCCGTGAGCGCCGCTACGGCTGGAGCTTTTGCGGGCTGGCAGGCTGGGCGCATATATGATATGGCGAAGCTTGAGGGCGGCGGGGCTTATCGGGAATATATGAAGATGACCGACGAGAACGGCAGCCATATGGACAGGCAGACGGCTCGCTTCGCGGCCTTCGGCGTGGGGATACTGAACGCTTTTATAGAAGAGGCGCAGTTTCAGACCGTGCTAAAGGGGCTTGGAATCGGATTTTCGAGCCGCGCGGGGGCCGGGAACGCGAAGAACGCGCTGAAGGAAATTTTTAAAATCCCCTCTGTGTCCCAGGCCATAGCCGACGGGGTGAAGGTGTACGGCCTGAACGTGTCGTCCGAGGTGGGCGAGGAAATAGCGCAGAGGCTTGTCACCATCGTGGGCGGGGAGATAGGAAAACTTATATCCGGGCCGGAGTTCGGGCATATATCTTGGGAGGAGATAACCGAAGAGCTTGTGAACGAGGGCAAGGGGGCTTTTACGCAGCTCGCGCTGGCGGTGGCGCCGGGAGGGATACGCGCTGCCTATTCGGGACTGCGAGAGCGCGGCGGCGCGCGGCGAAACAACGCTCACCTGAAGAACGAGCCCGGACTGTCGGACGCGAACGTGACGGCGCGGGAAGAGGCAGAAGCGGCGCAAGCGCCCGCGGACGACGCGGAGTTTGTGTGGCTGCCGAGAGCGGCTGTCGAGAGCTATATGCAATCTGACACCGCGCCGCCTGACGCCGCGCGGTTCAAGGCCATATATGACAAAGCCGCGGAGAACTTAGGGAGAACCGACCACATCACCATGAAGGCCCTGCGGGAGTCGGCGGCTGAGGCGGGCGTCACGGACAAGGCGGCGTTTGACGCGCTTGTGGCTAAGGCGCGGGACGCGGGGCTTATTGACCTCGGGGCCGACTTCGTGACCGGGGAACACGCCGATTCTGTTTATAGAGAGTCCAAGCCCGGCGCGGAGAACGACGGGGACAGCTATAGATTTGGGTCGGTGACGTGGAGGGACGACGCGCCGGCGACCGGGCCGGCTGGGTCTGTGCGGTTGAAGACAGGGGAAACGATAAGCCTCACTACGAGACGCGTGGAGCGGGCGGCGGCTGAGACGGCGCCTGAAAATAAAGACGGGCGGCCTGAAAATAAAGACGGGCGACCGGGGGCGGTCGCCCCTACGATCGCTTTGGCGCGGGGAACGGAGAACGAGGTTATGTTCACCGCGTCGGAGTTTGAGGAGTTGTCGCGCTCCGCGCCGGAGTTTGTCAAGAGCGTGATGGGAGACGTCAGGCGCGGGGCGAGGGAGATGACGACCAACGAGGGTTTGCGCGCGCTTGAGGCTAAGGCGGCGGAGGACAAACGGACGCGAGAGATAAGGGCGTTTGCGCGGGAAACCGAGGACAAGGCGATACTCGCCAAGATGAGCAAAAGCGAGGCCAAAGCCTTTAGCAGGTTCGCCTCCGCAATAGGCGCGCAGCTGAGCCGGATGACGGGCAAGCCCATCGGCGAAGTGATGAACTTCGAGATGGCGAGAGAGAGGTATGAGAAGTGGAGGGCGCGGCAGGGGGAACGGGGAGAGGCGCTTGAGCAGGCAATGTACCCAAACCCCGCTAAGACGATTGTCGAATTTCGGCAGAATGTGCTTTCAGGGAAAAGCGGGAAAAGCACTTTCTCGTTTAGAAACAAAGAAGGCGTAAATATAGAGATAGCTTCAGATGACATTATCCATACACATAAAGACCACAATCTGACGGACGAGCAGTGGCAAGCGGCAATAGACGGAATAGATGACATCGAAGCCGCTTATTTCATCGAAGGAGAAAAAGGTCAGTATGGCGGACAACCCGTAGCAATAAAAATCAACACAACACTCGGCAAGGCTGGTGTTGTGTTGATAATGACAGGCAATGGACGCATTTTTATAAAAAGCGCGTTTTTCAGTACGGACAATAACCTTGATAACAACTGGTTAAAAAAGCCCAAACGCGTAAACGGAGAGAAGCGTACCCCGCATGCCGTTAAAACGGATACATCCTCTACAGCTCCCATTACGGGCCGTCCTCTCTCTGTTAAAAGCATACAAGAAGCGCTTGGGATTGTCAATCGGGGCGGCGAAGTTTACGAGCAGTACGTCGGACAGAACGCGCAGACCGCTGACAGGCTGAGGCTGAGCGACGCGGAGCGCATGGCTGAAGAGGGAGCCGACAACGACACTATACGACAGAAGACCGGCTGGTTCAAGGGTATGGACGGGAAGTGGCGGTTTGAGATAGCGGACTTTATCGGCAGAATAGAGCTGCCCGGAACCGATAGCGCCACGCTCGGGTCTTTCTATGACAACCAAATACTTTTTGACGCTTATCCCGAGCTGGAAAATATGCGAGTGGAGTTTAAAGACCTCGGTGAGAACGCCGGCTATTTTGATTCCGATACTTCCGTAATCACCATAAACAGCGCGCTGTCTCCCGACGCGCAAAAGAGAACTATTCTGCACGAGACGCAGCACGCTATACAGGACATAGAGGGATTTGCCGCTGGCAGCGACTTGGAAGGCGAACAGTACGAACGCAGCGCCGGTGAGATAGAGGCTGAGGACACCGCCCGTCGCGGCGAGCTGAAGCTGACCGGAAAGCAGCGAAAGGCCTTGTCGCCTAACCTCCGCGAAGACGCCATTGTTGTGTTTGGCGGGAAGGAGATGGGGTACAGGAAGAAAAGCTCCCAATGGATAGGCACCACAGGGCTACAATTGCCCAATCGAACCACCATTGAGAACTTAGCTCAAAGTGTACCAACTGAGGCCGATCTTGTCAATGCCTCTGCCCCCAACGCTAACACGCGGCTTATGGACGACATGAGCTCTATCATCACGCTCTTCGAGACGGCGAACGTTTCAAGCCCGTATCATGAAATTATGCACCATACGCTGAACGTCTTTGACTCATTGGTTGATACCGAGGGCGTAGACGAGCGGTTCAGGGCGGACTTCGAGACTATCTTGAAAGAGAACGGCGTCACCAAGGAAGAGTTCAGGACGGACGCCGAGGCAAGACGCAAGGCGCATGAGGGCTTCGCGCGGGGCTTCGAGGCTTATCTCGCCACGGGTGAGGCGCCCAGCAAGGGACTGAGGGCGGCATTCGCTCGTGTCCGTCAGTGGCTGATTGACCTGTACGGGGATATAGAAAAGACGCTCGGCATAGAGCTGTCGCCTGAGATGAGGGGCGTGTACGACAGGCTGCTGGCGACGCCGGAGGAGATGACGGCTGAGGCAGAGGCGCGGACCACTATGGCGCGGCTGAACGAGGAAGTCCGCGCGGTGAGCGAAGAACTTGAGCGGTTGGAGGTTGAAAGACAAAGAAAAAAATCACTTTCTTCTGGGGGCACCGTCTCCCAGACACCCGCTCCGGCGCGAGCCCCGCTTAGCTCCAACAACCCCGTGAATCCGGAAGGGGCTACTGGCTTGCGTTACGGGAAAAGTGATTCTAATAGAACTCTACCACCGCCAAACGAAAACGTCAACAGTAATGAAGCCGACAGCGAAATAAACACTGAGGGCCGTCCCGAGAGGGGCGGCCCTGCTGTATCCGAGAGAGACGCGGAGGACGAATTTAAAAAAGTCAGGCGCGAAAATGAGCGGGTCAGGCGCGAAGCAAAGGAGCGCGAGCGAGCCGAGAATAGGGCACAGGAGAAAGAGGCCCTGAATAAAAAACTCAAAGATAAGCAGAAGGCGCTCCGCGACGAGAAACGCGAGATACTGAAGACCGTCAAGAAAATCGTGCGGATGGCGAAAGATACGAAAGTCATCTGGGACGCTCAGCAGGAGATACAGGAGCTCCTGAGCGGCTACGACCTGAAACGCAGATCTGAGAGCGTCGCGATCAAGAAGGGGCGACGGATACTGGATGGAGACGGGCGGTCTACCACCTCTGCGAGAACGGCTAACACTACAACTGAGGCCGCCGAGGTTTTGGAAAAAGCCGATATTATTGGGCGAGAGTTAGAAAATAAAACCCTCGGCATTAAGGGAGTTGTGTCGAAATCTTCTCTTGGGAAGATGCAGAGCGACAAAGCCGTGAAGAAATCCGCGCATCCCGCGGTTCACTCTTTTGCCATAGCGAACATTGACAAGTTGTTTGAGAGCGCGGCTTTTGACGTTACGCACGAGGATCGGAAAAACGATCCGAACGTCAAGCGGATTCACAGATTAGGAACTCTCATTCAGTTTGACGGAGATTATTACGCGGTTAAGATAACGCTGAAAGAACTGCTTACGAGCGAACAGGATAAAATCTATACGGTCGAGGCGGTAACTCTGGAGGATATAGAGAAGTCCGCAGGGCGCTTGGACGCCGCCGACGATTCAAACGCTGGTAGGCAATCCCCGATTGCGGACTTCAATAAAAATATACTTGAGCTTTACAAAAAAGTCAAGAAAAACCGGAGGGCCGCACGGAAGGATATGAGCGCCTACAACATCATGTCCGAGCTTGAGGCGTATATCGAGCAGAACCCGGAGGCCGAGGCGGACATCAACCAAAAGGACGCGCGGATGCTGGGGAAGACGGCGCTCAATGACCTCACCATCGGGGACATCAAGCGGATAGCCGACGATGTAACCGAGATATATGAGCGTGGACAGAGGGAGTACGCGGCGTGGGACGCGAGTAAGCGGGAGCGGTCGGACGAGATGGGCTCGGCTATGTTCGGCAAGCTGTTGGAGACCGAGGCCAATACCGCGCCGATTGTCAGAAACAGAGACGACACCGGCAAGCAGTATAAAGGAGTATTGGGAAGGCTTGAACGCGCCAAGGACTGGGGCGCTTCCGTGCTGCTCGACCCTCAGCGCTTCTTTGACTGGCTCGACGGCGGAAAGGGGAGCTTCAAGGGACCGTTTGTGAGGTTTATCGCCGACAAGTGGAACGCCAACTATAGCAAGCAGCAAAGGCAGGTGTTCAGGCGGCGTGACGCCATGCAGGCCAAACTGAACGAGCTGGGGCTGAACGTCAGGGATTTGGCCCGCGCGGCGGCGACCGTCGGCGGCGTAGAGTTCACCTATGACCAGATAATGAACGTATACGCGGGGCTGATGAACGAGAAGAGCCGCGCGGCGATACTCTACGGGAACTTCAAGAACTTGTGGGACGATACGGGCGACCCTATGGCCGTGGCGCAGAACCTGATAACACACCTGAGCGACGATATGAAAAAAGCGGCGCTGCTCGTCATAGCCGAACAGGAGGAGAACTTCGACAGGATAAACGGCGCGCTTATCAAGGCCACGAACAGGGGCATGAATAAAGAGGAAAACTACAGCGTATCAATGAGGCGCACCGAACATATGGGCGAAGGCGGCAACATAATAGACGACGCGCTTGCCGATATGCTGGAGGAGGCGAAAGACACAGCCGGGGTGATGTCGCGTATCAATGACGGCTTCACCATATCGCGCATAAAGATAAAAGACGAGAACCAGGCGCCTATTTCGCTTGGGCTGTTCGCGAACTGGAACGCCGACGTGGCGAGGCAGGAACATATGGCGGCTTTCGCGGAGTTCGCGGGGGACACGGCGCGCGCGCTGATGTGGAAGAATCAGGCAAGGCCGCGCGAAACTATCGGCAAGATGATAAGGGAAAGATTCGGCAGCCGGGCGTGGAAGACTCTTATCAATAACGTGAACGTGATGATCAAGGACGACGTGACTATAGCCGACGATTTTTTGAACGAGGTGACGTCGGCTTTGTCTCGGAATACGGCGGTTGTGAGTATCGCCTACAACGCCGGGACTATCTTGAAGCAGACCTTGTCCTTTCCGCACTTTTTGCCGTTTGCGGGGCCGAGACACTTGTTCAACGCGGTAGTGGATTTCTTCACCGACCACCGTAATTTTATGGAGAGCGCCTTTAACGCGGACTCGCAGCTCAGGGCCCGCGAGGGGGATATTATGCTCCAAAGGCTTCAGGGGAATCAATCGCGGATAATTCAGGCGGGCTTCGCTATGGTTAGCCGAATGGACAGGTGGGTGGCGACGATAGGGTGGCAGGCCACATACGCGGCGAATATCGCGCGGGGCCTGAGCTACGAGGCGGCCGTCAGAGAGGCGCAGAGGGCGGTGCATCTGACGCAGAACGCAACGAACGTGAAGGACACGCCTGTGGCATGGCGCGCTTCCGGGACGATACGGCTCGTTATGCAGTTCACCGGGGACACGGCGCGGATGTTCGGCGTAACGGCTTATGACTTGGTGCAGGGGGTATTGAGCAAGGAAGACAACCATATACAGAAGACGATGCTCAGAATAACGGCGTTGGCGTTGATAGCCATGATGAGCAAGGCCCTCGACAGGGGGCTTTGGCGGGGCAACGACGATGACGAGGACGACCCCGAGGGTTTTCCGGCCTGGTTCGCCGACGCGCTGGGGAGGCAGGCCGTGAAGAGCATACCGATAGTCGGAAGCGAAGCTGTTATGTTCTACGACCGATTGACCGGAGCGGCGAAGTACGGCACACAGTACAGCGCGGCTATGAGGCCGTTCGCAAAGGCCGCTGAAGGGGTCGGGCTGGCTTTCAAGGGACTCGGCCTCGAATGGGAGGACGGCGACGCCTCACGGATGATCTTTGACTTTCTGGACGCGGCCGCTTTGACCGGGGCCGTGAGCCTGCCCACTACGGCGATAAGGCGGTTAGTCAGAGGCGGGGTATTGCTGAATGAGGGACGTCCGCTTGACGCGAGCCTTCAGATGATAGGGCGAAGGGTGAAGGATGCAGAGTGAAGCAGTAAGAGATAACTTTTGTGATGAATAGATAGTTATTTTGTATCGGAGGAATGATTGATGTATACGGCTGACGGACTTACGAGAGAGTTTCCCGCGCCGCGTGAGTTTGCGGGTTTTGTGGTGTTGAGCCCGCCCGGGGGCAAGGGGTTTTTGATGAAACAGGATCAGGCTTACACGGTCAGGCAAGGGACCGTGTTTTTTTATATCGCCCCTCCCGATGGGTGGAGCGTCAGGTTTGACACGGAGGGGGTTGAAGCGATGGCGGGGGTTTGTACTGTGATCTACTCGGACGGGAACATGAAGACGGTGGAGCGCGACCCGTGGGAACTGTTGGTGACGGCGCGAGGAGTTTTGAGCGACGCCAGGAAGACGAAGAGCGACATCGAGGCGGCGGCGGAGGCGGCAAAGATAGCGGTGAACGAAAAGGTCGTCCAAGTGAACGCGGAGCTTGAGGCGCGCATGTCTGACGAGAGAACGGCGGTGGAGCGCAGGGTCACAGGCGCGGCCGACAGCCTTGAAGAGCGGGCCAACAAGCGGTTTGGGGATAGTTTCGCGGAAATAAAAAAAGCGGCGGCGGACGCGGAGAACATAAGTCGAAGCGCGGCCGAGATTGTCCTGAGCGCCAAGGGCGATATAGAGAACGCTATAAGCGGCGCGGAAGAGCGGATGGGCAAGGAGTTATCGAGGCAAGCGCAGAGCGTCATGGATGTTCAAAAGGAAATTTACGCGCTGTGCGAGGACGCTATGAAGTCAGCGGACAGAGCCGAAAAAGCGGCGGACGAGGCCGGCGCGGAGGCGGCGCGCAATGTAGATACGCTGCAAGCGGCGTATCTAAGGGAAATAGAACAGCGCGCGGCGGAGATAAACGCCATGTTCGACGAGTTCACGGCCCGTCTTTCGGCGCTCAGGCAGGGCGATCGAAACAATATCGTGAGGCGGCATCCGGCGCTAACGAGAAACGAGAGAGAAACGAGAATTGAAAGGAGTGATGAATAATGCAGGTTTGGCAGCCCTGCCCGTCTTATAACACGGGGGACATTGTGACTTATGCCGGGCATATTTGGGAGGCGAAAGCGCAGAGCGCGGGGAAGGAACCGAACAACCCTAATAACACAGGATATTGGAAAGACCTCGGAGAGCTCGCGGCAACGGGGGACGTCAGACACGACGACACGACGGAAAAACACGGAACATCCGCCACGGAATTTAACCATCTAAGCGACAACGAGGCGGACGCGGCGCTGTACGCGCATAACCCGAGTCAGACTAATCCGTTTTTGACGGCTTCGCAGATAGCGCCGCTTTACGTGCATATCGGTGACTTTGTGAAACAGAGTGACCTGTCGGCTATAGTCTACGACGCGCTGTTCGACGACGCGGAGCAGGCCGTTATCGCCGTTGGGGACAACGTCGTCACGAGAATCGACCCTACCGACATGTCTACAGAGGTCTTCAGCGCGTTCGGAAACTGGCGGGGCGTCACGAAACTTGGCTCTGACTTCGTCGCGGTCGGAAAAGACAGCGCTGCCTATGGAGATTTCCATAATATGCAGCTTGGGGCCATACCGAGCGGCCACTGGAAGAGCGTCGCTGCCGGCAACGCCAAGGCCGTCGCCGTCGGAGACGGACGGGCGGCCGTTTCTACTGACGGCCAAAGCTGGACAGCTCAGGATATGCCTGTCGGCTTCGGGGACGATATTGTTTTCAACGACTACGACAACAGGTTTTACGCCGTTGGCAGGCTTGGGGCTAAGTCGAGCGCGGACGGGATTGCTTGGACCGACGAGACGCTGGCGGCCGGGACGTGGAGAGCCGTGGCCCGCGGCAACGAGCGATTGGTTGCTGTATCGGGCAAGGTGGCCGTTAAAGAGGACGGCGGGGACTGGGTGGTGTCTGACATGCCATTTGGCGGCTGGGAAGACGTCTGCGCTGGCGACGGGTTCATGGTGGCCGCCGGCAACAACATCGCGGCCGTTTCTCCTGACCGCTCGGCGGATTTTGGCAGCGCGGCCGTCCCGGATTTTATCTATACTACCGTCGTCTTCGGCGCGGGGAAGTTCTGGCTGCTCGGGAGCGCCGTCGTTACGGCCGATGTTGTGGATACGGCGGCGGCTTTAAACGGCGCGAATAACCCAAGCTCCGGAAACCCTTACGCGACTATTGCCGACCTCGCGTCGGTCAACGCGGCGCTGCTGACGACAGTCAATGGACTGCAGGCCATTGTGATTGGCTTGCAGAGCGCGGTTAACAACCTTTTAACTGGAATAGACGGAGGCGGAGTGAATGGCTAAGCTGAGAACAAGTGTGCAGTCGAGGCGCGGCGCGAGCAGCGAATGGATTGTCAACAACCCGATACTTTTGGCCGGGGAGTGCGGACTCGAGGTCGACACAGGAAAGATAAAATACGGCGACGGCGTCAGGCACTGGGTCGACCTGCCTTATAGCGGGGGAGGAGGCGGCGGACAGCCAGGGCCCGCCGGGCCGCAGGGGGAGCCCGGGCCGCAGGGAATAGCAGGGATAGACGGGGACGGCGCTATACCGACGGCGTATTTCTTCAGCGGCGCGGCGGCGAGAGACGCATATTTCACGAGCAACCCCGGGGAGCTCGAGCAGAACACGCGCGTCGCCGTAGGAAACCCGGCGCAGGTGCAGCAGTACGTGGACACCGCTTGGGTGGACATGACGAGCATGTTTGTGGGGCCGCAGGGACCTCAGGGGCCGGCCGGGAGCGGCGGCGGCGCCGTCACCTCCGTGGCGGGCAAAACCGGAGACGTTAATCTTTATCCGTCGGACTTGGGGGCGGTGAGCGAGCTGGCTTCGTCGACCGGACGGGCTATGCAGTCCGTCGCTATTCTGCACGACGACCCGGAGACGGCGACGCTCAGGGGCTTCGCCTTCAAGCTCGACGGGTCCGAGCCTCATACTTCTTATGACATGATCGTAGAGGGCGCGGAGGCCCCTGACTCTGACAACGACAACCCCGGCCATGCCGGACTGATGACGGCGTTCGACAAGGCGGCGCTCGATAAAATCGTGAGGGACGTGGAGAGCATTGCAGACGCCTCGGAAAGCGAAAAAGGAATAACGATGTTCGCCACGGCTGAAGAAGTAGGCGCCGGGGAAGTCGAAAACAAGGCCGTCAGTCCGAAGCGTCTGCATGAACAGCAATTAGGCGGCGGTTACAATACCCGCGAAATCATAACGACATCAGGCGCTTGGATAGCGCCAATGACGGGGTGGTACCGCTTTGAAATTCGCGGCGGAGGCGGAGGCGGAGGAGGCAGCGGCGGACGCCAAGCAAATTTGATGTCGCGCGGATGCGGCGGAGGAGGGGGCGGCAGGGGAAGGAGAAAAGTCGTTTACTTATTTTTAATAGCCGACCAGTCGATTCTTGCCACAATTGGCGCCGGTGGGATAGCGGGTGCAGCGGGCGCATCTGGCGGCAGCAATGGGGGCAACGGGGGCAACGGAGGGATGTCTTCTGTTGCTATAGCTGGAACGAATTATACAGCGGAGGCAGGCACCTTTGGGTATGGAAGTATAGGGATTACTGGAAACACTCTCGATGTCACTATCCCTTATGGCGCTGGCGGTCAAGATTTAGGCTCGCCTGGTATGCTCGGGGTAAACGCGGAAGCTTTTGCCTTGAGTTATGCACCATCGCGTCATTCAGGCGATGGAGGTAACGGCGGAGCTTTCGGCGACGGGTTAGGCGGCGATGGGGGAAAAGGCGGGGCGGTTCGCTCTGCCACCACAGACGCTAGCGCACAACCCGGCGCGAATGGAGTGGCGGGGCAGCGTGGTGTTGTGGTTATTGATTTCTTCGACCCCGCCAAAACGGCATAAGAGCATAATTGAGGTGAATGCAATGGAATACAGAGCGAACGTATTTTACAGCCAGGAAGGCAACTTGGAGGTCTGGGAAACGAAGCTGGAAGGATATTTTACGGAAGAAGAGTGGCAAGCCTCGCACCCTGAACCAGAGCCTGAACCGCCCACGCTTGAGGAAGCCAAAATCGCGAAACTCGCTGAAATAACAGCCGCCCGTTTCGCGGCCGAGACAGGCGGTGTTGTTATCAACGGAAACGGAATAAGCATTGACACGAGCCGTGAATCCCAAGCCCTTATAACCGGCGCGGCGCTCCAGGCGACGATTGATTCTGCATACTCGTGCCGGTGGAAGACCACTAACGGTTTTGTCGAATTCACCTCCGAGATGATTCTGGCGGTCGCCGTCGCGGTGCGCCAACACGTGCAGGCGTGCTTCGACCGGGAAGCCGATCTGTCGGAGCTTGTGGAGGCGGCCGCGACAGTCGAAGAAATTGAGGCGGTGACGTGGGCGGGATAGTGAAGTGAGCAGCGGCGCTTCTTCGAAGGGTAGAGGGCACGCTATCCGCTGGCCTGGCTGGAAGCATATATCGGCTCGCAAACCGTTAGCCGTGGCGGCGTTTATCTGGGCGATGGGGCTATGCACCGTCGTCTTTTTTAAAGGTCGCGACTTTCCGCCGAACGTCACGGAGATTGTGAAGTGGGTGTCTGTTACCGTTATAGGCGGTTACTGCGGCACATCGGCGTGGGAGGCTGTGCATAAGGAGAGGGATAAACAAGATGAATAAGGCAATTTTTGTATTGCTCTGCGTTATCGCGCTGCTGCTGGGCAGCCTGACATATGTATGGGTATATCAGCCTATCGTCGCAGCGGTCGAGGAGAAGCAGACCGACAAACTCATGAGCGATATGAAGGACTCCGTAGAAACTATAACAGCCAGAATCGAAACGCGGGACGCAAAAATAAAAACAGAGGTGGTGGCTATACATGAAACGGTACGGACGAAAATTAACGCTCTGCCTGCTGACGCTGTGGCTGATGGGCTCAACGCTGAGCTTGCCATGTTCAGGGGAATGGAAACGCGTCCCGGAGGGCTGGACGGCGACTGAACCGGGGTACTTCGGTACAGAGGCTGACGGGAGAGATACCCTCGCCATGATCCAGACGTATCGACAGACAGGAGAGCGCTGGAAAGCGGCGTACTCCGACCTGCGCACCGAGTTTTTGACCACCGCCGACGACCTGAAAAAACAGATGGCGGAGCTAAACGAGCAGTTCGGCAACGAGCGCGCGGCATGGAAAAAGGAAGCCGCCAGAAGCCGGACAAGCAATATTTTGTGGATAATCGTGGCGGGCGTGGCTGGTTACGCGGTGGGAAGGTGAGGAAATGATTGATTATTTTGCTGAGTGCATGAACTTTATTTTGAAGTGTGAGGGTGGGTACGTCAATGACCCTCTCGACAAGGGCGGCGAGACTAACATGGGGATAACGGCCGCTACGCTTAAGCGGGCGCGCGACGCCGGGCTATCTGTGCCCGAGCGCGTAAAAGACCTATCTCAGATGGGCGCGCTGCTAATCTACCGCCAATTTTATTGGGAGCCATATGTGTTTAAGACATCACCATGGCCTGCCTGCCTCGCCCTGCTCGACGCTACGGTCAATCATGGGCCGGGAGGTATGGCCGCAATAGCGCAGCGCACGGGCAACTCGCTTGGGTGGAAGCTCGACGTCGACGGCAAGTATGGGCCGAATACGGCGCGGTCTATCGAGAAGATGACGGCGGCGCAGCCCGTAGAATATACCACTGAGTTTTTGAGACAGCGAAAAATATATTACGACCGTATCATTGCTAAAAATCAGTCGCAGAGACGGTTTGAAAACGGGTGGTATAGAAGGGTACGCGACCTTGCGTCAATGGCTGGCGTTAAGAGTCCTGTGTGAGGCGCTGACATGGACGAAGAATTGAGGGAGAGCGAGATGGAGCGCAGTCTGAGGGAGTTTGCCGGTGGCTTGGGGGAACTAAAGGGGGAGCTGCGCGCTATGCGCGACACGATAAACAGGACGTGGCAAAAAGTGGACGTTATGAGTTTGCATGAGTCCGCGATCGCTGAGCTGACCCAAGATGTAAAATCTTTGTCGGAAAAAATAGACAAGCATATTGACGAGGATAAACCGTTTGGCGTTACTCTCGGCGAATGGTGTACGAGGATTGTTGCGGCTACGTCTCTGGGGATTGCTATGTATTTGCTGCATAGGCTGCCACAGATTATAGATGTTTTGGGGCGGTGAGGTATGGGCGGGGAGAAAATCCCCGCCTTGTTTTTTTGTTTTTTGTTGCAAGGGTGTTACAAGCGCATCATATCGCGGCGCTGGGGAAGATGTTCGCGCGTGAGCAAAATACGAGCAAAAATAATAAAAAAAGACTCAGAAGAAATCTCCTGAGTCCTTGCTATCACTTGGTGGGTGATAGAGGAATTGAACCTCTGGCCTCTTCCGTGTCAATGAAATGTAGCGTTATTTTCTGGTCTTTCGCGGTACATATAAATTAGCATATTTTTTAGTTTGTGCAAGTATTTAAATCAAAAAACCCATACCTACTTTCATTCTCGAAATATCCTCTGGTATAATGTTCGCGGAGTATATACGGAGTACGAAGGAGAATCATTATGCCGCAGGCCAAGCTCACTCAAACTTATGTACAATCTTTACAGCCGTCTCAAAAACGCCAGATTTTTCGTGATCTCTTAATATTCGGTCTGGTTTTGTTCGTCGAGCCATCAGGGAAGAAAACATGGTACATCGATTATAAACGCCCCAATGGGAAGCGGACATACCACAAAGTCGGTTCCGCCGAGATATTGACCGTCGCTCAGGCACGGGACATCGGAAAAGAATTCTTGGCTTCCGTAACTTTAGGGAACGACCCTATAAAAGCGGAAGAAATCAAAAAAGAGCGTCTGACCCTTAAGAGACTGCTTTTCGACTTTTATTCCACCTGGGTGCTTGACAATCGCAGGTCCGGGCAAGCGACAATCGACATGGTTGCTCACGCTTTCTCGGATTTTATGGACTTGCCTATAGAAGAGATCACTATACTCAAGATCGAACAATGGCGATCCGTCCAACGCAAACAAAAAAGCGTGAAGGGCGCCAGTCTCAATCGCTACACGACGGCGTTAAAAACGGTCTTCAACTGGGCTGTCAAACGTGAAATTCTGGAGAGCAATCCCATTGATAAATTAGATCTTCTTTCAGAACGGGATTCAGAACGGAAAGTCCGATACCTGACAGATGAAGAACGTGAACGATTTTTAGCAGCACTGGACGCGCGCGAGGATCGCATACGTCAAGAGCGCCAAAATCACAACAGGTGGTTGAAAGAACGAAATTTGCCCTCGATGCCGGATTTGGAGAATGTTCATTTCGCTGACTATTTCAAGCCAATGCTCCTTGTGTGCCTTAACACCGGAGCGCGGCGCAACGCCGTTTTTTCGTTGCTCTGGCGCGATGTCGATTTAGAAGGGCGTATGTTGACTCTGCGCGCTGAGGCCGCCAAATCGACAAATGCAGGGGATCAATATATTCCAATGAACGACACGCTTTACTCTACTTTATCCTTGTGGAAAAGCCAATGCGCGAATACGGCTCCGGACGATTTTGTTTTTGCCTCGCCGAAAACCAATGGGAAATTTGATAATTGCAGAAGCGCGTGGGACGGTCTCTTAAGAGAAGCCGGCATACAAAATTTCCGATGGCACGATATGCGTCATGATTTTGCCTCTCAGCTTGTCATGCAGGGAATAGACCTAAACACAGTCCGGGATTTGCTGGGCCATGCCGATTTGAAAATGACGCTTCGCTACGCGCATCTGGCTCCTGAAAACAAATTACAGGCTATCAAGGCTTTAGACAAGAAAAACGGAGAGAAAACCGTATCTCGTTATCTTGAAGGCGTATAACAAAACGGAACGTTGCTTTTATTTAGTGAGGGGAGGATGTCAACCAGCGTTCCGTAAAACCCCGCCATTCATGGCGGAGATATAAGGAACAATCCGCCGTAGGCAGATAGTCTTTTGCTCTTGTTTCTTTCCGCCACATGCCCTAAAATAAAACTTGGCGGTCGGGCAGACCGTGTCAGCTTGTAGAGAGATAGTGAGACCTGGGAATAGGGCGTTGGCTCGTAACCGTAAAATTCCCCACTGTGGGGATATACGATGCGAAAACCAAGCTCAAAACCCTCTGGGCGATCTCTGTGAAGCAAGAACCCGCCCGTAGTCCACAAATCATCGTGGTACTGACGGGAATCCCCTCACTTTAGGGAGGGGAAGATGTCAAGACGTAACCTGTTCCCCGCGTGTGCGGGGGTGATCCCAAAACGTGAATACGGGAATGTCGTGCGGCAACACTGTTCCCCGCGTGTGCGGGGGTCAAACGTCCAAACTCTCCACTTCTTCACGGGTCAATTCCGTAAGCATCGTTATATCTTCAACCGGCATACCTTTCGTTAGCATGTTCCGCGCAATAGCAAACGCTTTTCTTTGTTCTCCTCTGTCCTCGGCGGTAGCTATATTGGATTGCATGTCAGTCTGGTACATTCTGCGGCTGCGGTATACCGCGCGCTCCCGTTCGTCTTTGCTTACGCCCATTAACAAACTCCCGGCCATCTGTAACACCTCCTTTGAGTCAATGACCTTATTGACGGCTTCCCGGTACTCCGGGATATTGGCGTATTGAAGGAACAACGCCCATTTCTCCAAGTCCGTCATGTCCTCAACGGATTTCTTAATTATATCGC
>BOCC01000010.1 GCA_026002715.1 Synergistales bacterium | reverse complement strand
TCTTCCTCTTTCTCTCGCAAATCTTTTTGTCCTCAAGTGAGCCTGTTGTTTCGAGCAGCTCTTTCCAGTGATAATATCGCCCACTGTCTATTCCAAAGGCTTCATTGAGTTCTTCGAATGTGTGTCCGCCGTCTTTATACGCTATAGCTCGTTCTCGAAATTTTTTATCGTATGTCATACTTATATTGTCGGCATTGCTTTGGATTTAGTTAAATTAAACGACTATATATTTTCGTTCCCACAGTCAATGCGAAAGAACCCTTTTCTTATGTCTATAAGCAACGGCGGGTTACTGTCCAGCGGGGCAGAAGTGCTGGTTTTTCAAGGCTTTCTATAATGTAGTCTTTGATACAAAAAATTGCACATAAATTGCGAAGCCTTGATTTTATGACATTTTAGTACGTTCTTTCATAATTATTGTTGAAAAAACGAAAATCATACTTATGCCTCGAAACATTGATTTTACAGTGTTTTTTTAGCTTTATCGCCCCGCTGGACAGTAACAACGGCGGCGACGCCCGAGTGATGCAGCTCTTGAATTACAGACCGCGCATCTTCGGGCTTTTTTTGAGGGCTGTTCTTGATACCAATTCGCAATCGGCATATTGAGTTTTTTATATCGCAAAAAAAGTCAAAAAAGCCTAAATTAATGCAATGTTGTGTCTCATAGATAATTACGTAAAATTACGCTATATTGTAGCAGTGGAGAAAGTATATTTGAACAGAATACATAATTAAGTTTGCGCACATTTACCAAGTTTCAAATTGTTGTTAAAATCTTGCGTGAGGGAGTTGGTTTTATTATGTTGGGTTGGAGAAACATCAAAATGAGGGGTAAGTTGCTTTTGGGGTTCGGGACGCTTTTGGTGGTGTTCGCGCTGTCTATTGGCTTGGCCTGGATGGATATAGGCAAGGCGATGGAAAGCAGCGCTTTTATAAGCGAAGTCGTAGTGCCTTCGACAAAAGATAGCGTAAATCTCGAACGCGCTTTTTACGAATCCGTTCTGGACGTGCAAACTATGGAGCGCACAGAAACGCCCGAGGCCATAGCCGCCACGAAGGAAGCGATGGACGAGCTTAGAACCGGCTTCGGCGGAATGAGAGCTACCAGAGAATCTCATCCGGAGCTCCAAGCGCCTAAGTATTGGATAGACGTCGCTTCTCCGCTAACCTTCAGCTATAACGACAGCATAAACAGGACTTACGCGCTCATAGAAAACAAGGCCAAACTATTCGCCGCCATGGGCAAGGCGGGCTTGGACGCTACGGAGTCGGCGACGAATACGGTAAATATGTACCCCGGCGTCGTCAGAGAAGAGGCTAAGGGGGGCGACCTCCAGGAAGAGCGGATGCTGTTTATCACGGATATGTGGGAATTGGCGGACAACATACTTTCCGGGGTGCTGAACGCGCGGCGCTCGATGCAGAGGGCCGATGCGGAAAGCGACCCCGAAGCTATGAGGAAAATTATACCGGTCGTCGATAAAATCAGAGATGACGCCAAAAAACAATTGGCCGCCCTGACTAACCCCGAGCGCATACAGGCTACGCAACAGCTTATCGGCGCTCTCGATATATATCACGGCGCCATTGAGAACTTCGCGAAGGCTTGTGACGATATGAACAAGGAGGCCAAGATTCGCGCCGATCTTATAAGTAAACTCAACACGGAGACCACAAACGCCTCGACGATAGCCATGAACCGTATCGACGAGCTGACCAAGTGGAGCGTCATCAACTTAAGAGACTCGATTAGATTGCTGCTGATCTCCGCGCTTGTCGCCATCACGCTCGGCGTCGTTATAGCGCTATTCATAGCGAGAGGCATAACGGGACCGCTGAGACGCATAGTCGGCCTCGCGGAGCGCGCCAAGGGCGGCGACCTCACGATCGTGCCCAAGGATTTCGGCTACGATGGCAAGGACGAAATGGGCGAGCTTGTTGTCGCCTTGTCCGAGATGGTCAAAGCTCAGGAAAGCGCGATGAAAGATATAGTGAGTGTGGCTGGCGACCTCGCCGAGGAGTCACACAACCTCTCAGATATAGCAGAGCAGTCCAACGCCTCTATGGAGGAGATAAAGGCCTCCATCGATCAGGTTTCAACCCTGAGCGAATCAAACGGCGCCGCTCTTGAGGAGTGCAACGCGGGCGTCGAGGAGATGAGCGCGGGAGCCGACACCGTGGCGAGGTCGGCTACAGACAGCGCGGAGTTTCTGTCGGAGACGACGAGCGTGTCGGTCAACGCGGTTGCGACCGTTGACAAAGTAATAAAAGGTATGCGCGACGTCGCGACAAACGCGGGCGAGGTCGCTGGGAAAACGCAGCAGCTCGCGGCGTCCGTCGAAAACGTCAGCGGCTTCGTGTCCGTCATAACGGGTATAGCCGACCAGACAAACCTGCTGGCCCTGAACGCCGCCATAGAAGCGGCAAGAGCCGGCGACGTGGGACGCGGCTTCGCGGTGGTGGCCGAGGAGGTCAGAAAATTGGCCGAGGAGTCGGCGCGCGCCGCGCAAAACGTAAACGGCATAATCGGAGGTCTCCAGAGCGGCGCCCATGACAGCATGGAGGCCGTGACCGAGGCGGGGAGAATACTCACGGCGACTCTCACTCAGGCCGAGGACGCCCAAAAAGGCCTTGGCGAAGCTATGGACAGCATCAACAAAGCCAACGACTCCATCCAGAGCATAGCGGCCGTCGCCGAAGAGCAGGCCGCGTCGAGCAAGGAAGTCGCCACGGGTATAGACAACGCCACGCGCTCCACGATGGAGATGGTCGGCACGGTGTCGAACATCAGAAGCGCGGCCGATACCACGGCGGAGGCCGCGCAGGGCGTGGCTGAAAAAGCCGAGACCATTCAGTCGCACGTCGATACCTTGACGGAGGTCGTTTCGCGTTTCAAGCTGAACGCGGCGAGCGATGACCCGAAGAAGGCAGCGACCGCCAAGAGCGCGCCCGCAAAGGCCCTCAAGAAACCGGCGAAGCGCTCGTAACAAGACAATACGGATCAAGACGATAAAAACGCGCCCCGCGCTTTTTGCGCGGGGCGTTTTTATTCATTATGACTATCGGACTTGCTTCAGCAAGAGACGGGCGGAAAGTGTCCGCCCGTCGCGAGTCTGTAAATTAAAAACAAATGACCGGAGAATTAAAAACGGGCGACCGTAAATCAAAGACGGGCGACCGGGGGCGGTCGCCCCTACGAAAAATCGGTTCTAAAACCTGTAGGGGCGACCGCCTCGGTCGCCCGTCTTTTGAGGGGAGACGGCCCCTCGTCTTTTTTTTGCGGCTATTCTGAGATTCTTAACCGCGCTTCTTGAGTATGAGAGTGGCGGCGGCGAGCAGCAGCGTCATTGCGCCGAAGCCGACGTTCCCGCATCCGCCGCTTGATTGGCGGCGTTTTGTCACCGTAATGTCGAATTCTCGCGTATAGTCAACGCCGAAATCGGTACCGTTCGTAATGGTCGCCGTGACTGTGACCGTGCCGGCGGCGGTCGCGGTCAGCTTGCCGTCGGTTATCGTCGCGCCGGTCGTCCCTGCTTCCTTTACGCTCCAGACGATGGTGTCGTATGTCGCGTCAGAGGGCGTGACGGTACCCGTAAGGGTAAGGGGGGTTCCCACGACTGCGTCCGTCGGGACGTCTGTGATGTCTGTGACAGGGACAAAATTTGCTACCGCAATAATGTCGAAGTCTTCCGTGTAAGGGACGCCGACCGCTTTGCCGTTCTCGATGGTCGCCGTGACTGTGACCGTGCCGATGGCGGCAGTGGTCAGCTTGCCGTCGGTTATGGCCGCGCCGGTCGTCCCTGCTTCCTTTACGCTCCAGACGATGGTATTGTTTGTCGCGTCAGAGGGCTCAACCGTGCCTGTGAGGGTAAGGGGGGTTCCCACGACTGTGGTCGTCGGGACGCCCGTAATGCCCGTAACGGGGATAAAGTCATCAGCAGGGCCAACAGCGCCGTAGTTTATTGTGATCTCTGCCGTTGCTGACATGTCGTCCGTTACGGTGATTGTGGCTGTGCCTGCCGGGCCCGTCGCTGTCGGCGCGCCGGAGATTATCCCGGTGGTTGGGTCGATTGTGATGCCGGGCGGAAGACTATCGGCGGCGAATGTGTACGGTGTTTTGCCTCCGGTCACGCAGGGCTTTACGTCAATGGGCGCTATGGCCATGCCGACCGCCGAGGCTGGGATGTCGTAGTCGGGGCTGTCCGTGAACCTCAGCATAGGAATAATCTCAACAGTGCCGCCTGTGTCTGTAACCCCCGCTATATTGTTGTAGCTGTAGATCTTGCCACTGTTGTTGATTGTGCCGGCGCCGAAGTTGGTGATGCTGCCGATGTCGTTGATTCTGCCGATGTTGTTGATTGTGCCGTTATTGGCGATTATGCTGGCATTATTCAGCGTCGCTCCGGAAGCTATAGTGAGCGTCACGCCGGTCATGATATTGAGGTCGCTTGCGTTGGTGACGATACCATCTGCGACTTTGACGTTGAGGCCTGTGCCTGCTCCTATGGCCATGACTACTATCGAGTTGGAACCCTTCAGTTCGATTGTCGGAGTACCTTGAGACGCGGTGATCATGTTGACGCCAATCACGTTATTCAATGTGACGTCCGTTTGGAAATCTATGTTCAAAGGGAGATTTCCGACGCCATTTCCTGTGATCTCCATAGGAGTCTTGATAGACAAATTTCTAATAGCGCCATTATCAGTATAATCGTAGTCTTGTGGGGATAAAAAATCACCGGTTGCCGAAAGGCCGCTCGCGCCTAATGCAGTAGGAGCGGCCCACGCCTCCCCCCCCCCCGTAAAGCTCAGCGCAAAAACAGCCAGCAATGAAACCAAAAACAACTTCTTCATAAATAAATCTCTCCTCTCAGAATTAGAAAAATGTTTATCTTTTTAATAATAAGGCATTTGTTGTTTTATATCAAGTAGGGGCGGTCGCCCTCGCACGGCCGTTTCATAAACTTTCACTTTCCAAACGGCACTCGTCTTTTCAAAAACGCTACATCAAGAACACATCGTTATAAAATGTCTTATTGAGGTGTTTCGCTTTTCGCTGTAAAATAGCGGCATGGCTATGTGAAGCGGTTTGGTGAAGCGGGAGGATGTCGTACAGTGACGAAAGAGTTAGGCAAAAAACAAGAGCGCGATACGGCGCAGATCTTTGACTTGATCTTGAAGCAGTTGATACGATTGTCGAGCGCAGCGGTCATTCAATTCATCAACGGTCTGTTTGGCACAAATCATCCGTTAGACAGCACTGTTGATTATCCCAACACTGAAACCGTATCGAAAAAGTTACGTCGCCTCCACTCAGACACCATCATTATCATAGGCGGTGTATACGCTTATCATATCGAAGCCGAAATAGGGGACGACGAGAACATTGTCATTCGGGTCTTTGAGTATGGCTTTATAGAAGGACTTCGCACGAAGACAATATCGGAGGACGGGAGTAAAATATCGATAAAATTTCCTAACGCAAGGGTTATCTATTGGGAAACAACGAAAAAAACGCCGGATGAAGTAACGCTTTCTTTAGAGTTTTCCGAAGGTGAACAATATAATTACAAAGTAAAGTCGTTCAAATTTCTTGAGCATGATATAAAAGAGCTTGAGGAGCGTAAACTCGCTATTCTATTGCCGTTCTATGTGTTAAAATTACGCAAACAAACAGTGTCGGCCCAAACATCCAAGCGCCGCGCGGAATTAGCCGTAGAGATGAAAGAAATTGTGGACGAACTTGTGATGATGGCGGACCGCGCCGAGGCGTCCGGCTTAGTTAGTGAAGCTGACAAGCGTATAGTGCTGGAGCATATGGAGCGGTTGTACAGAGAACTGTTTGCTCAATACGCGGAGTTCAAGGAGGGGGATGTGATGTTGCAGGATAGAATTTTGACCTATTCGGAAGAAGCGGCGGAAAAAGCGGCGGAAGAAGCGGAACTAAAAGGCAGAACCGAAAAGGCTTTTGATATGGCGCGAAAATTGCTGGCGCGCGGCATGACGTTGATGGAAGTCGCCGAGATTGCTGAATTGCCGATAGAGAAGCTCCAAACATTAGTTCCTCGATAGTAAACAAGAGTAAACAAGACGGCTAAACAGCCTAAGGCATTGCAAAACAGCGAAAAGGGAAGCCGCAAACTCGCGAGACGCGAGAGGCTTCCCTTTTGTGCATTCTTGTTAAGCCTGAGATTTTTTATGAAACGGCTGTGTATGAAACGACCGTGTCAGTGCCAGCCGCTCCACGGGCGCGAAGGCGTCGGTGAAAGGGAAAGTCGGGTGAACGGGCCCGGTCCGCAGGTGGGTGAATACGAAAGCAATGCCTTAAAACTCTTTTTATACAGCCTTTCATATGATTATGACGCCTCCGTTCCATGGTCTGACCGACTCCTCGCGAGGCACAGCCATATGAACAAAGGTCTTGTACACCCGAAACTCGAAGCCGGGAACGCGGCACAGTCCCTCCGCCAGCGCCACGAACTCGAGCCACCTCCGTCCTTGCGCGTCCGTTGTGCGTATGTCCGCCGCGCAGCCTATTTTGTGCCGGCTACCCGCCGCGCCGCCCACCTCTTTGTTGTGCCGCTCGCACCTCCACCCCGAGTTCACGATAACCGGGTCTCCCCAGCTTTTGCGCAGCAAGTCACACCAGAGCGCCAGCAGCGCGGCTGTCTCGCCCTTCCCGCAGCACGGACACAAAAACTCTGACCGGCTGAAATTTTCTATTTCATATCGCATTATCAGGCCCCTTGTTCGGATCCTCGAAATTGTACGGGTTGTACTCCGCTCTTTCCGGAGTCAGGCGGCAGACCTGACACGTCCGCAGACGATTTATAGCCTCGCCCAAAGCCCGCAGCTCCCGCTCCATGCGCAACAGTAAAAACGCCGACACCACTATAGAAAAACAATTCTGCAAAGCAGACTGAATAAACACGTCCAAAATTTTTCACCTCCAAATTTTTCACCTCCGGGTTTCATAAAATAACGCGGGGGACCGAAACCCCCCGCGTTGGTTAGTTAAGCCAAGGAAATGGGCGTAACGTTGCGCTCCACGAAGTTCGCGTCTACTATGGAAACGGGCGGCTCGCTGAATATTTCGCTGTTGTCGACCATCGTCTCCATGAGCGTCTTCACGTTCGCGGCCAGCGCGGACGGGTTGGCGTAGGGATAAGTCACGGACAGCTTCTTGTCGCCGGACGTAGTGAACCCAAGGTTGAGACTTACAGCCATTAAAATCACCTCCTATTGAAAAAATAGTTACGAGGTTCTATTCAACCTCAAGCCGTGTTACTCTCGTGCGCTCCACGTAGACAGGGGGAAGGTTCAGCACAGGCGACAGCGCGCCGGCGACGTTCATAACCTTGTCCGCGTCCGCGCCGTCGATAACCTTGCCGAGGGAAACGCTCCTCACGATCATCCCGCCGCTCGGCGAAGTCCCGGCATTCAGCTTAACGTTAATCCCAGCGCGTAATACGTTCTCTATAACGGCCATTTCATTCACCTCCTTTTCTTTAATTTAATATAAGTATATTCGATATTCGTATAATGTCAAGTAGTTTTTTGCATGTTCCGCATAAAAAATAAAAAAGAGAGGCAAACCCCTCTTTTGAAGTTGAATTTATGTTGGAGGTGCGCGAAGATAACTACTTATATAGATTATCACTGCGACCATCGCAAACACGGTTTTGAAGAATTGCTCAACGGTTGGAACTTCGCTTGCAAGGCGTTTCCTGAGGGCGCTCCGCCGCAGATGTTGGAGTATGGGGTTTTTTCATAACTTCCGCAAGGGAGTCTTTTGGTTTTGAAAATTGGCTTGCGATTGGCTGATTCTTTCTTAATGATAATACTTGGATAATAAGTCAAGTATTTGATATTATTATTTACAGGAAGGTGAGACATATATGGGGTTCACGATGACACTGGTGGAAATAATCCGATACTTGGAATCTCTGGGGTTCAGGAGAGCGAAAGGGGGAAGACACCAAATACATATGACAAAAGGAAGCCTGAACATCGCGATACCTTCACATTCAGGCGAAATAGCAAAAGGCACGTTGAGCGCGATATTAAGAGAAATCGGGAGCAGCACATCCGAAGCCAAAAAGTGGAAGCATGGGGATTAACCCCTGCTTATAAAACAAAAGGAGACAGAACGGTGAGAAAATATAATTTGTCGCTTATTTTTTATCCGCAGGACACAGGGGGCTTTACCGTGGTTTGTCCCGAACTGCGCGGCTGCCTGTCGGACGGCGCGACCTTCGAGGAAGCCGAGGCCAACATCAAAGAGCTGATTCCCGAATGGCTGGCGAAGGCGACCGAAGACGAGACCGACGCGGAGTATTTGGCCGAGGGGCTGGCTATGAAGGGCAAACTGTACCGCGAAGTCGAATATGAAGCATGAGCCTCCGGCGAGAGAACGCTCTCCGCTGAGAACTTGAGCGTGTTGCTTGATTTTCTGGGGAGCGTGTTTTTATCTATGCGGCAACCTTCTTTTCCGCGCTTATCTCAGTAATAGCCCGCGCGTCGTCATCGATAGCGAGCCCAAGCAGCATAGCCTCGTCAAAGCCGTCGGCGTAGCCTTTTTCTTTTATCTGATTCAAAGCGGAGGCGGCGCATTCAGCCGCGTTTGCGTAGTGCTTGGTCATTTTAAACTCCATAACCCAGATATTGCCCCTGAACTTCACGACCATATCAGGGCGCCCTTTTCTACCATGAAGCTCCGCCTCTACGTCGAGCCCAAGCCCGTAGATATACGACAATATCGTGGAGCGGTAAATCCATTCTCTCGCGTCGCCACCGCGAGACACGGCCGACGCGGCGGCACGGGCGTAGTCGTCGTAGGGGATTTTGGTGAGGAGTTTATTGAACTCTTCCTGAACGCCCTTCGCGTCCTGAGTCAGCAGAGATTGTCTGAGATGGCTTCTGGCGTCGTTCAGCTCTTCGCCGTCATTGAAGATATTCAAAACCAAGAGCGACGACATGGCGGTCAAGACCTCGCGATTTGGATAATCTAAAGAATAATCGTCCAATATACCCGGCCTCAGGCTCAAATAGCCCGATTGATAGAGAAAGCTCGCGGCCGTGGATGTTTCTATCTCACCCGGAGCGAACGCGAAATCGAGCGGCACTCCGTAGCCTCTGAACTGCTCCACGGTGAGCTTTTTGTCCTTCATGTAACGGGCTATGAAAGAAGGCGTGCCGGAATCGAACCAGTAGTTGCGAAACTCCCGTTTGCTGAAAAAATTCAGAGTCGAAAACGGATTGTAAATTCTCGCGCTGCCGTCGAACGAAAAGCCGTCGTAGTAGGCCCTGATTTGAGACAAAAGCTCTTCTTTTCGCAGGCCCATCTCCGCGGCCGCGGCGTCGATATGGTCTCCGAAATTCTCCAAAAGCTCCTCTTCGGTAAGCCCGAGCATGGCGGCGTATTCTTTGTCCATCGAAATATCCTGAAGGTTGTTCATAGCCGAGAATATGCCCATCTTGGAGAACTTGCTTACGCCCGTGAGGAATACAAAACGAATAAGCGCGTCCTCGGCTTTTATCTGGATATAAAAATCCCGCAGAATCGCCCGTATCTCAATCGCTTTTTCGGGCTCGCGGAAGAAGTCCAGTATGGGCTTGTCATACTCGTCGATAAGCACAACGACAGGGCCATGCTTCGCGTAAAGGGCTCGGATGAACAAACGCAGAGCCTCGCTCGATTCGGCGGCGCCTTTTATATCAACGCCGGCGTCCTCGGCTCTTTCTTTTGTTATCTTGGTGAGAGATTCTCTGACGCCGTCCACACCGTTGGCCGCGGCCACTTGGCTGAGGTCTATTCTCAGCACGGGATATGTCCTGTAGTTATGCCGCTCAAAGAACTCCCCGGCGGCCAAGCCTTCAAACAGCTCTTTTTTGCCCGAAAACAGCGCCTCGAACGTCGATACGGTCAAAGACTTGCCGAAGCGCCGGGGGCGGGACAGGAAATAAGCCGCGCCTCTGTCGATGAGGTCTACGAGATATTTTGTTTTATCGACATACAAATATCCTTCTTCGCGCAGCTTCCCGAAAGTCTGAATGCCTATGGGCAGTTTTTGCAATTTAGCCATTGAGGAGACCTCCTTTTGAAAACAATCGCTAAAACGTCAAGAAGAGTATAACAGAAAGCGGCGGACGCAAAGTCTCGCGTCTGCCGCCGTTGGTATCGATATTAACTGAAAATGTCTTTGTCTTGCGCTTGATCAATTCAGCCAAATACCTCCGCCGAATCCGGTGGGCAGGTCGAACATCATCCAAACGAAAGTTTGGACCGCGTAAACGCAAAGAAAGGCGGCTGAGTAGGGGAGCATAGCAGAGAAAAGCGTTCCCATACCTGTTTTTTTATCGTATCCTTGCGCCGTCGTGAGCAATATCGCAAAATACGCGAAAAGAGGTGTCAAATGGTTGGTGGCGCTGTCGCCCAAACGATAGACGGACTGTATGAAAGCCGGATTGAGGTTCAATTGCATTAGCATGGGGACAAAGATAGGCCCCATTAAGAGCCATTTGGTACTACCGCTGCCGATAAACAGATTGATGACGGTCGTTAAGAGCAAAAACAACAGGACGATGACGGCCATCGGCACCGGCAAAGAAGCTAAAAACTGACCTCCGCGAATGGCGAGAACATGCCCCAGCTTTGATTGGTCAAAAAGGGCCAAAAACTGGCCGATAACGATAGCCAGCACAATAAAAGGAGCAAGTGTTTTGGTCGCGTCCTCCATTAATTTTATGGCGTCGATAAAGCTGCGAATTTTTCCGACGGATACGCCATACACTACCCCGGCCAGCGCGAAAATGACGATAATGAAGAACTGCATGTCCGTCATAAACGGAGCGCGGAAAATTAAAGAACCAGTTTCCGGATTTCGCAAAAAACTATTGGAAGGAATGCAGAGGAGGACCAAAAGAATAATAAACGCCAACACCGCCAGACCTGCCTTCTTCACGGCTTTGGCCTCTTCCGGAAGCACGTTCATGTCCGTCGCGCTGGTTCCTTCGCCAGCTTCATATTTTCCTAACATGGGCTCAATGACCTTGATAGTGATGTACGTAGCGGCAATGGCGCAAAGAAGCCCCGAAACAAAAAGGAAAAAATATCCGCATAAAAGCGGCATATAGAAACCGGGAAGTATTGTGTTCGCGGCCTGTATCGTGACAGGGGCCAATATGGCATCCATCCCGCTGGGTATTAGAGTCGTCGTAAACCCTCCCCCAACGGACGCGTATCCAAGAAAAACTCCGGCGAGCGGATGTCTATGCATACCGTAAAACATAGCGCCGGCAATGGCCGGAACCAAAATGAAAGAAACATCTCCCGCGTTGTGAGCGACTATGCCAATGATCGCGATGATAAAAACAACGGTGTTGCCTTTTTTATTTGCAAGTCCCATCTTGATAGCCGTCGAAAAAAACCCTGTGCGGTCACAGAGACCCGTGGCGACTCCCAGGACAAGCACGATGCCGAGAACGGGGAAGGTCTGGAAATTTTTTACGAAATTATCCATAAAAAACAGCAAACCTTTGATACTGATGAGGTTGACGACCGTTATAGTTTCTTTGGACGTAGGGTGTACGGCGGAAGCGCCCATCATCCCGAAAACGAAAGAGCATCCTAAAACAATGGTAATAATTTCTAAGAACATTACAAAAGGATGCGGCATTTTATTGCCAACGCGCTCAATCCACGCCAAAAACCCCTTCTTCTTCAGGGCGCTCTCTGAAACTTGAAATTCCTGGTCTCTCATGATTTCCCTCCCGTTACATTTTTTGTCCCAAAAAATCCAAGGCGTATCCGCACATAAATTCGTATCCTTTCCTGAGGACTGTTTCATCGATGTCGAAGCGGTTATTATGCTGTTCCCACACGATGCCCTTGTCCTCGTTCATCGCCCCTAAAAATCCATAAAACCCGGGGTATTTCAGCAGAAAAAAGCTGTAATTATCCGAAGCGCAAACAGGCGGCAGCGTATCGTCAACGGTAAGCCCCTCCACCTGAGCGACCAGTTCTCGCGCCCGTTCAACGGACCTGCGGTGATTGACCACCGGAGGGACATTCGCGCGAGGAGTCTCTACTTCGATATCCACGTCATAGATTCGGGCGACGCCTTCCGCTATTCGCCGGACATGTCTTACAATTTCGTCGCTTCCGCCAATTTTAAAAAATCGGCACCCGCCGCTTAAAACTACCTTATGCGGTAAAACATTTCCCATCGTTCCGCCCTGAAATTTACCGATATAAACAACGCTGTGATCCAGAACATCGTAAAAATTAGAAGGGATGGAAGACATTTTCAAAACCAATTCACATGCCGCCTTGATGGGATCCTTAGCCAAGTCAGGCCGAGACGCGTGTCCGCCGCGCCCCTTTACGCAAATTTCAATGCCGCGGGCCCCCGCCATCGTAGGGCCGTCTCGCAGCATAATTGTTCCCGCCTTTATACTGCTCCATACATGCAGTGCTATGACCTGATCGACGCCCCCCTTGCTCTCCAGATAGTTGATAAGCTCAACGGCCCCGCCCGCAATTTCCTCAGCAGACTGAAAACAGAGAAATATTTTCCCTTCAAAGGAGGACCGAAGCTCGCTCAATACCTTCGCGGCCCCCAGCAGCATCGCCACGTGCGCGTCATGCCCGCAGGCGTGCATCACCCCGTCAATGCAGGATTTGTAAGGAACGTCGTTTTCCTCCTGTACGGGCAAGGCATCCATATCCGCGCGAAGGGCTATTGTCCGGCCCGGATTTATCCCCTCAATTATTCCCACGAAGCTACGAGTTCCCTCAATACTTTCGAAGGGTATATCCATTCTGCCCAGCTCTTCCTGAATTCTGCTCGAAGTCCAAACCTCCTGATAGGAGACCTCAGGGTGCATGTGAAACTCTCTGCGCCACTCGATGACTTTTTGTTCATGCTTCCGGCATAGCTGAGATAAATTCATTCATTTCGATAAGCGCGCCTCACGCCTTATCTTTCACCTCCAACGTTTTAAAATGCGGGCGAGAATACAAATAGGACAAAAACGCGTTTGAAATTCAGTTGATTCCGGAAAAAGCCTGCCGCAGGTCATTGCAAAGATCTTTCGCTTCCTCTAAGCCGCAGGATAAACGAATCAGTCCGTCCGTAATGCCCACAGCCTCCCGCTCCTCTTGGGGAACGACCAAATGGGTCATACCAGCGGGAAACTCCGCCAAGGAATCGGGATCTCCCAGACTGACGGCCACCGAGAAGAGTTTCAGCGAATTCATGACTCTCTCCGTCGCCTCGAAGCGACTCATGCCGTTCGGCTTTTTCATCTCAAAGGAGACCATTCCGCCGAACAGTCCGTCCGCGAACTGGCGCTTCGAAAGCTCATGTTGAGGATGGGAGGGAAGTCCCGGATAAAACACCGACGCCACGCTTTCCTGGGCTTCAAGCCATTTCGCCACAGCCATTGCGTTTTCGCAGTGCTTGCGAACTCGAAGGTCCAGCGTTTTCATCCCTCTCAGGACCAACCAAGAGTTCATTGGGCTGGCGGGGCAGCCGCATATCTTCGTAAGGCCGATGCCTCGGATATCGACCATTTTTTCGGCGGGGGCTATGACGATACCGCCGATGATATCTCCGTGTCCGTTGAGGTACTTAGTGGTACTGTGCAGGGAAATATCAGCCCCCAATTGAATTGGGAAACACATAGGAGGAGGCGTGAAGGTATTGTCCACGACGAGCATGGCTCCCTGTCCGTGCGCGATTTTCGCCAGAGCCTCAATGTCGTTGATCTTCAAAGTAGGGTTCAACATAGATTCGACGTAGATCAGTTTTGTGTTGGGCTTCATTGCCGCTTTAACCTTCGTCGAGTCGCAGGTGTCTACGCGCGAGACCTGAATGCCGTAGTCGGGCAGGTGGTGGGCGACGAAATCGCTTCCGCCGTAAAGCGTATCTCCCGCGATGATGTGGTCACCCGCCTTGAGGAGCGACATAAACACGGAAGAAATCGCCCCCATCCCGGAGCTGGCCGCCATAGCCGCCTCGCCTCCCTCGATAGCGGCGCATTTGGCCTCTAAGGCCGCTGTCGTCGGATTGCCACTGCGGCCATAAACGAACCCCGGTTTTTCTTTGGAAAATTTTTTCATGCCATCTTCGACGCTGTCGAAGCAAAACGTCGACGTCATATAGATAGGCGTGGCTAAAGCACCGTGCGGATTATGGCCCTGCCCCTCATGAATCACCCTTGTCGCGAAGCCATGGTCTTCATAGTCTCCCATAGTGACAACCTCCTTATTGAAATAAATAAATAATAAAATTAAAATAATAATTGAATAATAACCGTATTCACCCTTGTAAACGCATTTAAAGATGAAGGCATGAAGATGAAGGCATGAAGATGAAGGCATGAAGATGAGATGTGGAGATAGGTTTGAATAGAAGAAAATTATAGAAGAAATTTGGGTCTCTGCGAGAAGATGTACGCAGGTTATGCGATTTTGGGTTTCACCCCTCTTTGAACCTTTTTTAAATATCTGTAAACGCTTGCTTCGGAAATAGATAACGCTTCCGCTACGCTCTCTACCGCGCCTCTCATTTGGAAAAAACCCTGCTCGTAAAGAGTTTCGATCACGTTGATTTTTTCTTGCTGCGAGAGGCGATCAGGCGGCAACGTGTAATTCAACAACGCTTTTTTGACGCTCGAGTGTATCAGGTCGCCTATAGACTCGCTAAACGTCTCTTTGTCGGTATGCTCCGCTCCGAATATGCCTAAGTTAAAATAATCGCGCATGACGGAATCCCAGTCTTCACGAAGGCGGTCAAGCAAGCTGGTATCCATATTCAAACACAAAAATCCGATAAGAATACCTTCATGCTTAATAAAAAAAGTTGAAGAACAAACGTACTGTCCGCTTTTGAGATGACCCTTATAATCGCAAACAAAGTCCTGTTTTTCATATACGGCGTCCTTAAGAAACTTCAACCCCAGATCCGTCAGCGGAGCGCCAATGGAACGACCGCTTACATGGCCGTTAGCTATCGCCACGACAGAACTTTCCGGAGTACTGATGTCATGCAACACAATTTCACAACGAGGCCCGCAAAATTTCCCCAAAAAAGTCACGAGGGGGATATAGTTTTTAAGTATCAGGCGATATTGCTCTAAGTTCTTTGATGATTTTTTTATCATAATAATAATTATTTTATCCTTAAAAACGTAAAAGTCAAGAGACTCTAAAGCGATGAAAGATAAAAGATAAAAGATGAAAGATGAAAAATGAAAAATAAAAGATGAAAGATAAAAAAAGAGGGGTCGCCCCCTCTTTTTGAATTTGAACCTTTTTCTAATGAAGGTAGAGCTGAAGGTAGAGCTGAAAAGGCTTTTGATATGGCGCGGAAAATGCTGGCGCGCGGCATGACGTTGCTGGAAGTTGCCGAGATTGCTGAATTGCCGATAGATCAGCTCCAAACATTAGTTCCTCGATAGTAAACAAGACGGCTAAACAGCCTAAAGCATTGCAAAACAGCAAAAAGGGAAGCCGCAGAACGCGGGAGGCTTCCCTTTTGTATTTTTACTTTACTATCAAAACCGGAGTCGGTTTTCGCGCTAAAAACCCCTGAATTGCTTACCGCTTCCGTAGCGTCCTATGCAATAATTTAATGTGACTATAGGGTTCTTGGTGGACGCCAAGCGTTATGGATGTGGGCGACCAACCTCAATTAAAGACGGGCGACAGGGAATTAAAGACGGGGCGACCGACAAAAAGAGGCGGCGACCAAAATTAAAGACGGGCGACCGACAAAAAGAGACGGGCGACCGAGGGCGGTCGCCCCTACGTTTGGATTACGTCTCTATCTGCCCTTCCCGCTCCGGTTCGCTCCGAGCAGCGCGAGGATCGCTAAGGCCATTAATCCGGCTCCGGTGTCACATCCGCCGCTTGACGCGCTCCTCGGCGTCACGGGGTTGGACACCTCTGAAGGCTCGCTTGAACCCTTGCTGTTTGCCGCCGTCACGGTAAAGGTGTACGTTGTGCCGTTGGTAAGTCCAGATACGGTGATGGGGCTTGCCGTGCCGGTTGCGGTTTTACCGTCGGGGCTCGATGTTGCCGTGTAGCCGGTAATCGCCGCGCCGCCGTCATTGGCAGGAGCGGTAAACTTAACGGTCGCCCGCGCGTCACCCGCCGTCGCCGTGACGTTGGTCGGCGCGCCCGTACCCGTAAGCAGAATCACCGTTTCGCCGCTCGCGCCCGTGACAGTCGCGCCGCCGCTGACGGTGACATCACCTCTTGCGTTAATAGCAGTGCCAGTCTGCGCGGTCAGGGTGGTGCCCGTGCCGTCAACGGTGACATTTACTGCAATAACGCCCGCGCTGTCGGCGGAGTTGGTGATCACAACCGTGCCGCCGGAAAGCGCGATGCCGCTGCTACCAGTATAGTTATTGAGCGTCAAGGTTTTCGGATTAGCGGTTCCGTCCCACGCCCACCCGGCGCTTGAATTACCGGCAACGGTGCTATTTCCGTTAACGTTAGCGACACCAGTGCCGCCAACAGCTACATTTGTAACCGCCGCGAACGCCGTCAGCGGCGCGAGCGCGAGCAGTCCAATGACGAGGGTCAGCGTGAGCAGCAGGGACAATATCCACCGCCGCGTGGTGTGGGTTTGTTGCAAAGTTTGCATAATGTATTTCCTCCTAAGATTTAGATTTTGTTGCCGCTTAAAAGAACGGCTAAAGAGGTAGCTTTTCGATACGGCGACGTCTTGGCGGATTTTTTTAGAGCATGTTTTATCGGTCAACCCAAGCGGACGTAATCCAAACGTAGGGGCGACCGCCCCCGGTCGCCCGTCTTTAATTTTTTGGTCACCCGTCTTTAATTCCCTGCCGTTTGTTTTTAATTCCCTGTCGTTTGTCTTTAATTCTCTGCCGTTTGTCTTTAATTCCCTGCCGTTTGTCCTCGCGGAACGCAGACGAAAATATTCATCTTTATAATTTGGATTAGATCTGGTGAATCACAGGGTGTTCCGCCGCGTATATCTCACAGGCGGCTTCGAGGGCTTTGAAGTCGCAGCAATTTTTGACCATGAGCGAGTCTTTTTTTGTCACGACGGCGTTATACACAAACCGCGCCCGGCTGAGTATCGCGCCTTTGTTTCGATTGCAAAAACGCACCTCGAGATCCAAAAGATTTTTGTATTGCGGCGAAGGTTCGTTCGAGATATTTTTAAGGGTTGCGGAGCCAAGCGGAATCGGTATCATGAAAGAAAAGCGGATGCTGCTTATATCGTTTCCGTTTGCGTCTTTTATGATGAGGTTCGTGCGCTGCGGCGTTTTGAATGAGGATATGGGCGCAAAATAATTTTGGCCGCCGACAGACAGCACTATTCCGCAAAGAAATTTGTCATGGGCGCTCTTTGCGGAATAGTCGATTTTTGGAACTTTGCCATCTATTTTTGATAAATAATCGATATAATCGGCGTCAACTTCATAAAATTTCAATTCGGCCATCATAAACGCACCTCTCGTAACACAAAAATAAGGAGCGGCACAAAGCCGCCCCCTGCATTATCACTCGCGCTTACGGCGGCGAATCACCCGAATATATCACTCGCGCTTACGGCGGCGAATCACCCGAATATATCACTCGCGCTTACGGCGGCGAATCACCCGAATTACCGTTAATTTATATTGTGTACTATTTAGCTTAAAATGTCAACTTTCCGCTCACTTTTCCGCTCACTCCATCAGCGCCAACCGCTCCACGGGCGCGAAGGCGTCGGTGAAGGGAACAGTCGGGCTAAACGGCCCCGACCACAGATGCGTGAGCATAGATGTTATCTCAGGGGTTTGCGTGGATGAGGCTGTTTCCTCCATTATGTCTCCGCCGCTCGCAGGCCGCTTTAGCGCGACTATCATGACGTTTTGGCGAAGCTGGGCAAACTGCGGTTCCGGGCGCTGAGCGGGGAAGATCATCACCTGCGGGAAGACCTGCGAGACGGCCGCGTATATACCGCGAAGGACGCCGCTTTTAGGGCCGTCTATGGCGGATATGACGTTCGATATGAGCACGCCGTCGTCGGGCAGGAGGTTGTACATCCTTTGCGCCGTCTCGACCGTCGTCACATGAAACGGTATTGAATACCAAGAGCCGAAAACATCCGCGAAAACGGCGTCGTACTTGCCGGACGCCGGCTGTTCCGCCGCCCTGTTCAAAAACGTCCTCGCGTCCTCGTGATAGATGGTGAGGTTCGGGTTGTCGCGCAGATAGAAGTATTTCCGGGCCGTTTCCGTGATGCCGGGATCTATCTCCACGACGTCGACAGATACGTCGCGGGCGGCCAGCAGGTGACGCGGGACGCAGTACGCGCCGCCGCCCAGCATGAGGATTTTCTTGACGTCAGGCTTGTAGTGAAACGCCAGATCGTAGAACTTGGTGTAGTCGCTGGCCAATTCCGTCGGGTTGTCGGTGTACATGACGGACTGCGCCGACTCCCCCACCGAGCCGGTCATGAGGTATCGCGCGCGCCGTCCGTTCGTTCGCGTCTGCTCCGCCACCCAGATATGGTTGTACTGCGTGTCCATATGCTCGCCCCGTGGCATCATAGGTAGGCCGTAGGCGTCGGCGGTCAGTGTGGCGGTCAGGAAAGTGATGCAGAAAATCGACGCGCCCTTCCAGCTATCCTGTCGGGAGGAGTGGTAGAGTATGGCCGCGACAAAGGCCAGGACGGCCGCCGTCAAAAGCAGTATAGTCCCCGAGGCGAACAGCGATATAAGCACAAAACCGCCTAAGAACGTCCCCAAAATACTCCCCGCCGAGGACAGGGCCGAAAAACGCCCGACGGTCGAGCCGCTCGTGCCGACGTCAAGCATCGCGAGGCGCACTATAAAAGGCGAAACCATACCGAGAAGCACGCTCGGCGGCGCGAAAAGCAAAAGCGCGCCGAGCGTGGCGGAGAAGTAAAGCCCTATAGGGAAACGCGAGAAAAACATAAGTATCGGGTTGGCCAAAAGCGCGGTCGCGAAGGTGAGCACGCTCGCTATAAAAACCACCCGCGCCAAGAGCTTTCGTTCGGGCCGCCTGTCCGACAAACGCCCGCCCAACCAGTAACCAAGGCTCAGGCTCGCCATGATGACGCCTATGAGCGCCGTCCACACGACGAGCGACGTGCCCATATAGGGCGCCACAACGCGTGAGCCCGCCATCTCCAAAACCATCACGGCCGCCCCGCAGAGAAACGACGCCGCCTCGAGCGCGCCCCAGCTACGCGAGACCGACCAAGGCTTGGATTTGACTTTTATGTTTCCTTTTTTCATGATCAGAGAGTCCACCTTTTACCCAAGCTGTAACAAACTCCCTGATTCTATCATAAAACTCGATTTTCGCCTCTAATCTTTTTTATGGCATGTCCGTCTGTCAAAATCATCGTCTCCTCCAAGTCTCCGGGCTGAACATCAAAATCGCGGGGTAGAGTTCGAGCCTCCCCGCCAGCATACAGAAGCCCAGTATCCACTTGACGGCCCAGGGCAGGGGGGCGTAGCTGCCGGGCGGCATAAATCCTAAGGCGGGGCCGACGTTGGACATCGACGATAAGACAAGCGAAAAAACGGTTCCTATATCTATGTCAAACAAGCTCACTAAAAGCGACGACGCGAAAAAAATCAGAATATAGGCCACAAAAAACGCCGCCGTCGATGACAGCGCCGCGCCCGCCGATCTGCGCCCGTTTGAGAGACGTCCGTCCCCGCGCTCCACCAGCACCGCTCGGGGGTGCAAAAGCGCGACGGTCTCAGAGCGGAAAAGGCGCAGCGCTCCGGCCGCGCGGACCATTTTTATCCCGCCCCCGGTGGAGCCCGCGCAAGCGCCTATAAGCATCAGGATAATCAGCAAAACCCGGACGAACGGCAGCCATACGGAGTGATGCTCCGCTACGAAGCCCGTCGTGCTGACGACGCTCACCACCTGAAAAAACGAAGCCCGAAGCGACTGTTCCACGCTCCAAAACCGCGTGACGGGGGAGAGCAAAAGCGACACAAAAACAGTCAAGGACGACACGGCGACCACCTTTGTATAAAACCCGCACTCCGAGTCAAGCGTTATTTTGCGCATAGTCTCCTTGAGCACACGCAGAAAACCAGCCTTGGAAAACCGCGAAAAGTTCGTCAAAACCAAAAAATGCACCGAGAAATTCAACCCCGACAAAAACATAAACACAGTCGCTACCCATTCGACATAAGGAGAGTTGTAAGCGGCTATCGAGGCGTTTTTTGTGGAAAATCCGCCCGTGGCTATGGTAGACAGCGAATGGGCGAGCGCGTCGAAAAAGTCGAGCTCGCATGACAAAAGAGCCGTCTCGCACGCGGTCAAAAGCACGTAGACGCCCCAAAGCCAAAGGGCCGTCTGCCTCATTCGCGGCGTCATCTTCTCAGGCGTCGGCCCCGGGGACTCCGCCTTGTAGAGCTCCATACCGCTCATGCCCAAAAACGGCAAAACAGCCAAGCTCAGAACGATTATGCCCATGCCGCCCAGCCAGTGAGTCATGGCCCGCCAGAAAAGAAGTCCGCGCGGCACGGCCTCGACGTCCGCCAAGACCGTAGCGCCCGTCGTCGTAAAGCCCGACATGGCCTCGAAAAACGCGTCGGTGAAACGCGGCAGCGCGTCGGACGTGTAGTACGGCAAAGCCCCTATCGCCGCGGCCGTTATCCATGACAGCACCACCACGGCCACGGCCTCGCGGATGCCGAGGCTCTCCGCCTTAGCGTCGCCCGCGGAACCGGCGAGCCTGAAAAACGCGTAAGACGCGGTCAATCCAAAGGCGATAGAGAACGTAAACGCCGTAAAATCCGCGCTCTTGTCAAGCCCCGACCATATAACCGGAAAAACCATGCAAAGCGAAACAACGCCTGAAACAAGCGCGCAGCAACGCGCCACTATGCGAAACCTCACTCCGGAACTTCCTCTGATTTGTCAAATTTGCGGCGGCTTCCGACGCCTGAGCCGAAAAACTCCGCCGCTTGGGGCATTCTGTCCGTGGAGGCAAACAATATGACGTGGTCTTCGGGCTCGAAAATGGTTTTGCCTACGGGTACAAAGACGTTTTTCCGCTCACGCCCCACAAGCGCGACCAGAACGCCCTGCGGAACGTTTAAGTCCATGAGCGCCCTCCCGGCCAGCGGGGTGTCGGACGGCAAAACTATCTCGAGCATTTCGGCGTCTATACGCTCGATTATGGAAAGGGCTTTCGAGTGTCCGGGGTAGCGGATGTAGCGCAATATGACGGAGGCCAGCGCCTCGTTTGGGTCCACAACGGCGTCGAGCGGCAAATGATCCGGCATGCTCTGATAAAGTGCTCTCCTCACGACGGCTATGCACTTGACCGCGCCAAGGGACTTCGCCACCGCGCAGTAAATCATATTCACCTCGTCCGAATCCGTCGCCGCGACGTAGCCGTCCGCGCCGTCTATGCCCTCGCCCCGCAGGAGGGTCTCGTCCGCGCCGTCGCCCGACAGCACCAAGACGTCCGGCAGCTCCGCCGCGAGCCGCTCGCATTTCTCCCTGTCTTTATCGATAAGGCGAACCTCGATGCCCTTATAGGCCATGCGAAGGCGGCGCGCCACCTGAAAACCGAGCTTCCCGCCCCCCACGATAAACACCCGCTTCAAAGACCTCGTCGCCTTGAGCTGAAACAGCTTCTCGAGCCGCCAAACCTGCTCGCGGTAGGACACCACATAGCACAGGTCGTCTTTTTTCAAAACAGTGGATCCATTTGGGATGATGTCGTCCTCTTCTCCGCGCTCGATATAGACCACAACGGCAATCAAGTCTGGGTTTCGCTTACGGAACTCCATCAGCGACATATCGACGAGCGGAGAATCAGGAGATAGGCGAAAGGCGTAGATAGCCGCGCGCCCATCGAGAAGCTCCGCCGTATGAACGGCCGAACTCACGGAGAGCAGCTCCAAAATCTCGCGCGCGACGGAGCGTTCGGGCGAAAACATCATGTCTATGCCCAAGCTGTCGGCCCAATCTAACGAGTCCGTGAACTCCATGCTGCGGGCGCGCGCCACGACGTGCTTCACGCCCCCGCGCCGCGCTATCATACAGGAGAGGATATTCACCTCGTCGCGCTCTGTGCAGGCTATCAGATAATCTACGTTGCAGCCGGGCACGACGCCCGCGTCGTAAAGGGTCTGCGGACGCGCCCCGCTGCCGCGCACGACCCGCGCGTCGAGCTCGGCCTCCGCCCTGCCTATGCGCTCGTCGTTGTTCTCCACGACGTTGACGTCATGTCCCTCGGCCGAAAGCACCTTCGCAAGCCTGAAGCCGACCTCCCCCACACCCACCACGATGATTCTCATAGTTTACCCGTCCCGTCAGACTGGCATAAAACGGGACGCGAAACGGGACGCCGTCTTGCCCTCTCCGCTGACTATCTCGTAGATGAAAGCGCGCTCGCCCCCGGCGTTCTCCGTCTCGCAGACCTTTACTTTCACCGTGTCTTTATATTTTACGCTTTTGCTGAAATCCGCCTTCATAGAGCGCACGCTCCAGGCCGTGAGGTCGAGCGGCGTGGCCTCGAAGGCCCATTCGAAATAGACGGCGTTATTGACATGTCCGTTGGCGTCTAAGTCATGAAAGCGCACGGGAAAAAGCGTTTCGGACGTTTTCACATCGGAGGGCTTTTTGATTTTAGTGAAATCCGGGTCGATAGGCACGTCGTCTATAACGTCCTCAAAAACCTCCGGAATATGCTGAATTGCCCGCACGGGACGGGAAGAGGCGAGGTCGATAAGCACCCAAGACGTTTTGGCCAAAACCAGCGTCTTCGACTCGTCAAGCGCGGGCGACACGCGAAAGACCCTCAGAGTGTGAAAGCCGTCGCCCGACGTGTGCCTCGTCTCTATTATCACTTCTTCGTCCATGCCCGGCAGGCGCGTCGCGACGTCTATTTCATATTTCAGAAGCACCCAGGCGTACCCGCGCGCCATCAAAGCCCCCGGCGAGCCCTCCTTGTCCTTCACGGCCAAGCTCGCCGTATCCTGAAAAATATCGAGCAGGGCTCTTATTTTTATCTCGTTTGAACAGCCGGCCTCAGACGGCGAGACGGTAATTTTTCGGCGATACATTTCAATAATCCTCCCACCTGTAAATGACCATTTGTCCGGATTATATCAGACTCTCCACACAGTCCCAAAACGCCTCTATTTCGTCCTTCGTGTTGAAGTACCCTATCGACGCTCTGAGGCTGCCCTCCGGGAGGGTGCCGAGCGTCTTGTGAGCCAAGGGGGCGCAGTGGAGGCCGGGGCGCGTGTCGAAACCCGCGTCCGACAGTTTGCCGGCCAGTATCCCGTTGTCACAACCCCCGATATTGAGCGCGAAGACGCCGAGGCGGTTCTCTCCCATCTCGGGCAAGCCGTAAAGGGTGACGCGCTCCGCTTGCGGCGAGCGCCTCATCCGGCTCAAGAAAGCCTCCCCGAGCTCTTTTTCATGTGAAGCTATATTGTCTATACCCGTCGCGGCGAGCCAGGAAAGCGCGGCAAAGAGGCCCGCTATGCCGGGAAGATTTGGCGTGCCGCTCTCGAACTTGTCAGGCATGTCAGACGGCTGCGACAGCAGGTGAGAGAAGCTGCCAGTCCCGCCCTCTATGAGGGGCAAGACCTCAGAGGCGAAATCCGCTTTCCACAGCGCGCCGCCGATTCCCTGGGGCCCCATAAGCCCCTTGTGCCCGGTGAAGCAGAGCGCGGACAAAGACAAAGCGGCCGCGTCAATGGGGATAACGCCCGCGGTCTGGGCGCTGTCAACCACAAGCGGCACGCCGCGGCGCCTGGTTATATCCGCTATTTTCTCCAAGGGTTGAACGGAGCCGCATACGTTGCTGGCGTGGCTCAACACGACTATGTCGGCTATACAGCGCGCTTTGTCATAGGCGCAGTCCTTTGAGAGCGCTAATGCGAGAACTTCGGGGTCGAGCGTGCCGTCGGCAACGCAGGGCAAGATCACAAGCTCCGCGCCCCTTTCTTTCAGAGCCGCCAAAGGACGCGCCACGGCGTTATGCTCCATGGACGTCGTTATAAACTTGACTTTGCATCCGCTTCGCGTTTTAGACTCAAAAAATCCCTTCAGAACGACGTTGAGCGCCTCCGTCACGCCCGAGCAAAACGTCACGAGGCGCGAGTCTTTATCGTAGCCTCCGAGGAGCTCGGCAAGTTTTATCCGGCAGTCCAAAACGAGCGACATCGTACCGATATCGCGCGCGCCGCTGGCTCCGCGCCCGAGATTGGCGCCGCCGTTCGTTAAAAAATCGGCGACCGCTCTTGCGACCGGCTCCGGCTTTGGCCAGGACGTCGCCGCGTTGTTCAAATAAACTGACATCTATATCGCCTCCGGCTTGTGGATAACAATTGTGGATAAAAATCGAAGCCGCCTAAAACCCAAGAGCTACCGGCTTTCTATAACTCTTTAACGCCGTTGATTTTTTCCCGTTTTTAGCTTTTATTTCGGGTTTATCCACATTATATCTGTCGTTTATGTTATCATTATTTCTCATGTTTTTGGATTTTTTGTGAATTTTTTAAGTTATCCACATTTTTTTGGCGATTTTTATGTGGATAAGTGTATAATTAGGTGAAAAGTTCATTACATAAGGCTTCTCGTTGTGAATAACTTTTTAGATTTTAATAAGGCGTTTGACGTTTCGTTAATTAGTGAGTGAGAGGTGGAACAGCGTTGCAATCGGATAAATTACAGGAGATATGGCAGGAAATTATAGACGGCGCTTCGCCCAATCTTCCGGACAACACGGTCGATCTGTGGTTACGCTCCTGTGAGCCCGTGTCCGTCGAGGGGGACGTGCTCGTCCTCGACGTCGGCAACGTCTTTGTGCGCGAAAAGGTAGCGACCAATTTTTTGAACGAGCTCAACCGCGCGGCCGAGGCCTGCGGACACGTCAAGTCCGTCCGCCTCGAAGCGAAAACCGAAGATGAAAACACCGAAAAGCAGGACGAGTGGAGAAAGCGGGCCTCGGAAGCCGTTCAGCCGAAAAACCTCCGTCCTGGGCTGAACCCAAACTACGTTTTCTCGTCTTTCGTCGTCGGCAAGTCCAACCGTCTCGCCAACGCCGCTTCCCTCGCCGTGGCGGAGACGCCCGGCGGCGCGTTCAACCCGCTCTTTATCTGGGGCGGAACGGGCCTCGGCAAGACGCATCTCATGCACGCCATATGCCATTACGCGCTCGACAAAAACGACAAGCTCAACATCGTCTACGTCAGCTCCGAAAAGTTTGTGAACGAGTATATAGACTCGATTCACGGCTCAGGCGGCGCGCAGTCCAAGGCATTCAAGAGCCGCTATCGCAACGTCGACATGCTCCTGATAGACGATATACAGTTCTTAGCGGGCAAGGACGGCTCGCAGGAGGAGTTTTTCAACACGTTCAACGACCTCTACAACGACAAGCGCCAGATAATAATATGCTCAGACCGCTCACCCGCCGACCTCGACACCATCATAATGAAGCGCCTGACGAGCCGCATGAGCTTCGGCATGGTGACGGACATCCAGCCGCCGGACCTCGAGACCCGAATAGCCATTCTTCGCAAAAAGGCCATGCTGAGGAAGAGCGACGTGCCGGACGAGATAATACAATTCTTAGCTAACCGTGTGGCGCGCAACATAAGGGAGCTTGAGGGCGCGTTGAACCGCGTCATAGCCAGCGCCGAACTGTCGGGTGAACCGATAAACACTCCCAACACCGAGATATGGCTGAAAGACGTTTTGACGTTGGACGTAAAGACCACCACGGTAAGCAGCATACAGGCCGCCGTCGCGGAGAATTTCGGCATATCCGTAGACGACCTCACAAGCTCCAAGCGCACCAACGACGTGGCTTTGGCCCGGCACGTCGCCATGTACCTGTGCCGCGAAATCCTGAGCGAGCTGAGCCTTAGCGAAATAGCTTTTGCGTTCAAAAAAAAAGACCACACAACGGTCATTCACGCCCAAAAGCGCATAGTCACGCTTCTGAAAGACAAGGACTCCGACGTGACGCGCATAGTCACGGAGGTCAAAGGACGGCTTTGACATGTGGATAACATTGTGAATAAATCGTGAATAATATGTAAATAACGCGTGGATAGCGCATCGGTCATTGTGGGTAAATGTGGATAACTTTGACGAAAAAACAAAATCCCAAAAAGTTGTTCATGTCAGTCCACATTCATTCACATTAAATTCACGGTTCTTTCACGCCTTCTTTCAGCGTACGAACCTCTTAGACAACTCGACTTAGGCGTCTTGTCCACAAAAAATTTCTCTTTTATTATTACTATTATTAGTTTTTTTATTATTAAAGAGAACATAAACACAAGGTGAATAAACAGATGAAAAATAAAAAATGGGGAGTGTAAAAAATCTATGAAAATAGAGATAAATAAACCGGAGTTTTTAAAGTCATGGCAGATGGCGGAAAGAGCCGGCAGTCTAAAGAGCGCCATTAGTTCCCTTGGGGGCGTTTTAGTCAGCGCCGCGTCTGATAAAATCTATCTTTCGGCGACGGATTTACGGACTTCCGTAAAATGCGAGGCGAAAGGTATCACGTCTTTATCCGGCGACGGTCTGGAGACTGGCGCGGTGTTTCCCATAAAAATCCTGGGAGAGCTCTTCAAAAAGGCTTCGGCCGACGTCATAAGCGTTTCGATAGAGGGAGAAAAGGGCGTTTTTGCCTCCGGGCGCAATAAAACGCGTTTTGTCACCTGGCGAGCCGAGGATTTTCCAAATCTCCCTCAAAGCGACTCGGCCTCCCACTTTTGCGATATATCGGCCGCTGAGCTATCGCGCCTTTTATCGGAGGGCTCGATAGCCGGTTCCGCTAAAGACGATTTTCCAAAATACTTGGGCGCGTGCCTTTTCAATATCACCTCCGGCACGCTTCGCGTAGTCTCCACGGACGCGCGCCGTTTGTCGATATCGCGCTGCCCGGTTCAGGCCGACTCCGACGCCGAGTTCTTGCTGCCCGTGACGCCTCTGCACGAGCTGTCCCGTCTTTTGTCCGACGTCAAAGACACCGAGGACAACGCCGAGCCCATAAAGGTTTTTTATGACGACTCGCTCGTATGGTTCAAAGTGGGCGGCGACAACGGCTATATAGAGCTGTCGGTGCGCCGCGTGGAGGCGTCTTTCCCGAACTACGAAAAAATCCTGAACCCGAACAGCGCGTCGAGCGTGGTCGTCAGGCGCGACTCGCTCATCTCGGCCTTGGAGCGCATAGATATAGTGGTTCGCTCTCATACGCGCATAGTCGTTATGAAGCTCTCCCCCGGCGGCAAGATGGTTTTGTCGGGGCGCGCGCCGGACACCGGGACGGCTTTTGAGGAAATAGACGCGATAATCGACGGAGACCCGGTGAAGGCCGGTTTCAACGTCGGCTTTATTCAGGAGGGCCTGAAATCTATCATTAGCGACGACGTCCGCCTGAGCCTGAACGGCGAGGCCGGGCAGATGAACATGAGGCGCAGCGACACCGACGACTTTTTATACATGCTGATGCCGGTTCGCCTGAACGACGCCGATATATCCGACGACGAAACCGAGACCGACGAAGACACACCGGCCTCGTAGGGGCGGCAGGTTGCCGCCCGCTTTTTTTAATTTAACGAGATTCAATGAGATTTAACGAGACCTTCTGCGCCGGTTTCAGAAACATAAAGCCCTGCCGCCTCGCTTGGCGTCAGGGCTTAAATATATTGACCGGGCCTAACGGCGCTGGCAAGACCAATATTTTAGAGTCTTTGAACATCCTCTCCGGCTGGGGCGCGTTTAACGGCGCTAAAATCTCTCAGCTCCTGTCTTGGCGCGATTCTGAGCCTCAGACGGCCGCCGCGCTGTCCGCTTTCGCTTGCGGCGAGCGCGACGCGCATATCGAAGTGAAGCTGACCTCCCGCGCCGCGCTCCGTTTGGATGGAACGTCCGCTTCTTACTCCGATATTCGCGCGTCTGTTCCGTCGCTGTCTTTTCTGCCCGGCGACGTAAACCTCTTAGATGGCTCTCCCGCGACGAGGCGCTTGTTTTTGGATAAAGTATGCGCGCTTGTCTCGCCGCTTTACGCGCGCCGGCTGGCCGAGTATCGTCAGCTTATACGTCAAAGAACGTCAATGCTTAGACACTGTTTTGGAATGTCCGGAAATGGCGCCGCGCCGTCCGCGCTGCGGGCTTCGGCCGTGCCGCTCGCTCGGCTTGGATCTTGGATAAGAGAGGTCAGAGCTCAGGTTTTGGGATGTATGGATATAGAGAGTTTTTTGCGCGTCGAGCTCGATTTTCGGGGGTATCCCGATATGGAGCGGGGATTTTATGACCTGCGTGAGCGCGAACAACACGCCCGCGCCGTTTTGGTGGGGCCTCACAGGGACGATTTGATTTTCACCGCTTCATTCGGCGCGAACAAAGGACGAGCGGCGGGCGAGGCTCTCTCGCGCGGACAAAAGAGGCGCGCCGTCGTCGGGATAATTCTGGCGGCGGGACGCCTGATAGAAAAAAGGCTCCGCTCCGCGCCGATATTGTTGCTGGACGACGTATGCGCGGAGCTGGACGATACGGCCAAGCGCGAAACGATAACGTCGCTCGCCGCTACGGGATGGCAGGTTTTCGTGACAAGCGCGTCGGCTGATTTTGACTCAGGCGCGCTGTGGTCCGTCCATGGCGGCGAGATCACGCCCCAAGACGCCTAACACGCGCGGCGCGGCGATTAGAAACCACGAGGCGAACGTTGTCGGCGTCGCGCACAGGAGGCGCGCGAGCTCTTCAAATTCCACCCACCTGACGGCCTCTATCTCCTCCTCGTTTACGGTGACAGCGCCGCCGTAATCGACGGCGAACACGTGATCGTATTCGTATTCGTATAAAGCGTCATGAAATTTATTCATGTACACGAAAGAAAACAGCTCTTTCGTAACCGCGGCCGTATTTGCTCGATCCGCGCCTATTTCTTCCTCCATGCGCCGCAAAACCGCCTCTTCGGTGCGTTCCCCTATGCGCGGATGCGAGCAGCACGCGTTCGCCCACAGGCCGCCTGAGTGGTATTTACGCGCGGACCTCTTCTGAATCAGCATTCTGCCCTCGTGATAGACAAAAGCCGAAAACGCGCGATGCAGCTTGGGAGACTGATGAGCTTCGATTTTTTCAGCGGTTCCTACCTGACGGTCGAACACGTCGACCAGAATTATTTTTTCCATAATTATTTTTTCATGAACGCTCCATTAGTCTTGACATTAGGTTGCGGCGTAGTATGCTAAAGTAAGTTTATTATCTCATAATATTCTGCAAAATGATATAGATTGGAGGATAGGGTACGGTGATAACGCGGCTTAAATTGAATGACATCGCAACATTTACAGATGTTAGAGAAGCGGATATGCGGCCGCGCAAAATCAATTTTTGTTATGGGGACAACGGAAGCGGCAAAACCATACTCTCTAATGTTATAGCCGATTGCCCACAATCCGGCGCTACGATAAATTGGGAACTTGACCCGCTTCAAACCCTCGTGTACAACACAGATTTTGTAGCTGACAACTTTAGCGAAACCTCTAAAATTGATGGTGTATTCACTATCGGCGAAGACAGCAAAGAAGCTCAGGAGTTCATTAACGATCAACGCGCTAAGGCCGACGAATGCGGCAGATCACTTGAGGTTTTCAACAGAACTAAAGAAAAGTTAATTTCCAAACAAGACACGTTGGAAACTGAACTTAAAGAAGATTGTTGGAGGATTAAAAAGAAATATGACCAAGTGTTTGCCGAGGCTTTTTCTGGCCTTGGAACGAAAGATAGGCTTAAAGTGAAATGTCTGAGCGGAGCAAAGAACGCACAGCGGCCTCAAATCGCTGTTGATGAGTTGAAAAGACGGTATGGCATAGCTTTTGACAAAGATCGAGAGACTTATCAAAACTATATGCCGGTTGACATTGCTCAAATAGCTAATCAGGAAAAATGCAATTTACTGGCGCAGAAGATTTCCGGAAGCTCTGATGCTCCTATCGGGAAGTTTATAGAGTATCTCGGCAATAGCGATTGGGTCAAACAAGGTATCCATTTTGCGGATAAGGCTGACGGTAAATGTCCGTTCTGCCAGAGGGGATTGCCGCATAGCGCATATGAAGATATAAAGGCGTTTTTTGACAATTCTTATGATCGAGATTTGGCGCAATTGAAAGTCTTTTACAATAATTATTCTCGAATGGTTAAAGGCATATTAGCGCAACTTCGCGGATATATGAGTAATGCCTTACCTATGTTAGACTACGCCTTGTTCAAATCGGAAACCGACGCTCTCGCGTTGCTGATAGACAAGAACATCAGGGCAATTGAAAACAAAATGAATTCTCCGTCCATTGAGGTTAGTATAGATTCGCTATTCTTTGCCTTGGTGCGACTCAATAAAATAATCGGTGATTTTAATAGGATAATCACTGAAAGCAATGATTTTGCGAAAAACCAAAAGGTCAAACAACAAGAGTGCATTGAGAGCGTTCGACAATGGGTTTTTTATGAGTCAAGCGGCGTAATCAACAAATACAATCGAGAAACTGACAATAATTGGAATGAACAAAAGCGTCTTGATGAACAGATTAAAACCTTGGAGGGTCAACAAAGAGAGTGCCGTCGCCTTATCTCTGAAAAAGAGAAAACCCTAACCAGCGTAAAGCCGATTATCGAAGCCATAAATGATATTTTGGCGCGTTTTGGATTTGAAGGCTTTAGCGTAGCCGAAAATCATAGAGAAGCTGGAACATATAAGATAGTTCGCGCAGATGGCGAATGCGTTGACAGAACACTGAGCGAAGGTGAGTATAACCTTATATCTTTTCTGTATTTCTATCATCTTGTTTACGGAAGTCGGCACAAGACCGGCATAGCCCAATCTAAAGTTGTCGTGATTGACGACCCGGTGTCCGGCTTAGACAGCAACGCATTTTCTATCGTGAGCAAACTGACAAAACAAATCATTGATGACTGTCTGAACGACAAAGAAGGTATTAAACAAGTTTTTGTCCTGACTCACAACGCGCGCTTCCATAATGAAGTTGCGCTTTCGGAAAGCGATGCCCAAGAAAATAATAAAACAGCATTTTGGGTTATCCAAAAAAGCAATAATATTTCTCGCATTGTTGAGCGCAGGGATAAAAACCATATTCAGACCTCGCATGAATTGGAATTACCAAAGTTAAAGAAAGCCGAGATGACACCTAAAACAGCAAGTAGATCTATGGATGAAAAGTCTGACGAACTTTTTAAGCGTTTGCGCGCTTTGCAGTTCCGCCTTGCCCGTGCCGAGGGAGTTCCCGCCTTTATGGTTTTTCAATATAAAACGCTACGCAGTATGTGTGAGTTGTTGCCGGAAAATGACGCGGAATTTCGATCCATTTCCGGTGTCGGCCCAAATAATTTTAAAAAATACGGAGAAATTTTCTTGAGGGAGATACAAGAGTGGAAATCCGGGCGTGAAACTACTGACTTAGAGCGCCCCACCCCGAATTTAACAGAGCATACGCAAAACATAAAGCACGATATAGGCGAACCTGTGGATGAAAAATTTGACGAACTTTTCGAGCAATTTCAAAGATGGAAAGACGCGACAATGAAACCTTAAACTCATTATAAAAAATATTTTATGGGTGGCTTCGTTCTGCGCACTTTTTTTTCTTCGACTGCTCGCTTGAGCCAATTCATAGTCTGAGATTTTACCAAACTGAATCGCTTGGAAATTTCATCAGGTGTTTTTGGTTCGCTTAAATAGCTTAATATTATTGGCAAAATCGCGTCATACACGGAATCCTTGTCGGGTGAGTTTTGAATTTCCGGCTCTTGCTCAGGCAAGGGTTGTGACGTTGGGATATTGTCGCCAAATAATGTAAGTTGCCCCTCTGTCACTGAAGGTTTTGCGGCGACTATGTTTTTGGTAAGCAAATCCTTAATTGAAATTTGTTCAGCATCTGTTACAGGCAAGCCGCCCAGCGATATTAAATGCTTATTTCCGAGATATTTAGGATTATCCCATACATATGTTGGAACCAATTTTTTGTCTATGCTATACTGCGCACCTTCCCATGTGCCGCCTTTTTTATGATCTGAGGCGACTACAAAAGCGCATTTTGCCATGGCGTAAACATATTTATTACGCGCCATAGCGTTTCCTATGCTGAAAGGAACGTCCGGATTTACGGCGGAAAGCAATAATAATTTTTCGTCACATATAGCGGTTCTGACATTTGATGATCGGATTTTTTTCGTCATAGAATCCGATAGAAAAGATACGCAATACCCGCCGTAATCCAAAGCGGTCTCTTCGGATATTTGGTCGACTCCTCTGGCTCCGCCTGAATATATGGCGTAACCCTCCGATACCGCTTTTTTTGCAATTTTTTTAGCGAAATCCATACCTTCTTCATCTATGTTGCGCGAGCCCACGATGGCTACGCCGCGTTGATTTGCAAGTTCCAAGTTTCCGCAATAATAAAGAACCGCCGGAGCCTTATCTTGAAGCATCTTATGTAAACGAACCGGATATTTCTTTTCACTTCTGGTTATTGCATGTATGCCTTTTTGATCTAAACCCTCCAACAAAAAAGCCACATTTGCGCTCCTTGAAAGCAACACGCAAATCCTGTCCGCTTCTTCATGTTGTATATTTAGACTATTACATATTTTATAGGAATCCATTCCTATTAATGCACGCGGTTCCTTTAAGGAACTGCTCATCAGTTGCTTGACTAACGTATTCCATTCATTTGTTGTATATGGTTTTATGCTCGAATCAACGATACCCAAATGACCACACAAAAGAATGGTGGCCATTGAGTTTTCGGATATGTCCATAATCCTAACCTCCGTTCCTCTTAATATTCGCCAGTGCAAAAGGATATACTTTATTCGCTCCGGATTTTATTAGCTTGTGCGCGCAAACGAACAGCGTCCAGCCCGAATCTATCATATCATCTATCAACAAAATATTTCCACTGAGCGCTTTTTCTACCGCAAAAGATTTAGACGCGTTTTCAAATTGAAGGCGGCTATTATTCATATCTTTTTGTTCGAGCCCTTCAATTTTCGATAGGCTATCGCTATACGGCAATCCTAAGTTGGCCGCAACGGCAATAGCAAAATTTCTCACTAAATGCGGACGCCGTAGGGAAGGGATAGCCGTAACGCAGTCTATTTCCCATTTTGTGCACATATCTTTCAGAATCGACACGGACGCGTCTATTAGTTCTTTTGAAAATTGGTTATTTTCGTATTTATCACGAGCTACTATATGCCCCCATCCAGCGTCGCCATAATCACTCAAGACAATCGTCGGTTGCAACGCTTCGTTACTCTTGGCGGAGTTTGCGTTATTTATAGTGTGTTGTTTTTCAAGGTCTATAACATTGGGTCTATTCCTTAGGAAATCTTGAGCTTCCAAAACAATTTCTTGGCGCACAGTTTCCGGAAGTTTCAAATTCGGCGCGCAATTACCGCAGTGGCCGCAAGTGTGCGCGGTTTTATCGTTGAGTTCATTTGCCAAAAATTCCATATAACAACCATCATGCACTACAAAATCATTTAGACGTTTGAGTTCGTTTTGTTTGATTTGCGTAATGCGGTCAATATAAGCAAAATCAGGCACCCATTTTCTGGGCGACTTGCGATATATTCTTTCTTCTTTATATATGCCTCCGTCAACTTCGAGGAATTTCAACACATGTTTCAAACGCTCATATGATATATTTACCCTGTCTTTCAATTGTTTTAAGCTAAAACCGTCATCGCTGTTTTCTAAAACCTTGATAACTTCGTTCATATGTTCGTATTTTGGAAACGCCGAATCAATAAAATATTGTAAAACCTCGTCGTCGTTATACCCTCTCGCGAACATAACAGTATGAGCGCGGGCAATATTGCGTCCTGCCCGTCCGATTTGCTGATAATAAGCAATAACATCGCGAGGTTTTTGGAAATGAATTACAAAAGCAATATCGGGCTTATCAACACCCATTCCATACGCAACAGTCGCTACGAGTGCTTTTATTTCATTATGGAAAAAACGGCGTTCTGTATTTCGTCTTTCTTCGGCGTTCATACGACCTGTATAAGCGGAGGCTGATATGCCGCAATGCGTCAACCAACCGCTAACCATCTCACAATCACGAACGGTAAGGCAATAAACAACCCCGGAGCCCTCCAAAGATTCCAAATTCTCGCTTAACCACGCAAGTCGTTCTTCATTATGTTTCAAGTTAATCACCTGAATGTACAATGAATCTCTGGCAAGAGAACCGCGCAATAGGTGGATATTTTCTCCCATTTGATCGTGAATATCTTTAATTACCCTATCATTAGCGGTCGCTGTAGTCGCAAGCAACGGTACATTAGAGGGTAAAATCTTTATTATGTCAACAATTCTTCTGTAATCGGGACGGAAATCATGTCCCCAATCGGAAATGCAGTGAGCTTCATCCACTACAATCATACCGATATTATCAGCGCATATATTGAGCACGGTTTCCCTAAACTCATAATTAGACAAACGTTCCGGCGATATAAACAGCACGTCTATTTTATTTTCAGCTATGTCGACAGTCACCGTATCCCAATCCTCGTCATTTTGAGAATTGATAGTAGCCGCGTTTAGACCAAATTTTTTCGCCGCGTCAATCTGGTTCTCCATCAAAGCAAGCAAGGGGCTTATAATCAATGAAAATCCATTTCCTTTATCGCGCAATATACGCGTTGATAAAAAATAGATTAAGCTCTTGCCCCAACCTGTTTTTTGCACTACCAAAGTACGCTTGCCCGAAAGCACGGCATAGATCGCGTCTTTTTGTCCCTCTCGGAACGTGGCGCCATTTCCGTAAAATTTCTTTAAATATGCGTCAAGAACTTGATCATCTATGCCTGTTGGTATAATAACCAACTCCTCTGTTGAATCCCGCATTCGTCAGGTCTAACCAATGTCGTCAACTTAAGCAATCAACCTGTTGAAAAATTCAAAATTAGAGCATGTTTTAAAAGCGAATAGAGATGACTAATATTTGATATAGCTGTATTATACTACAAATGAACAGAAGAAGATACGATACAGACTTAAACGAGAAAGAGCGGCGGATACACTGGGTCTGTTGCTTGTTGTTATAGCGCGTTCCGCTGGCATTCAAGACCGAGACGGAGCAAAACTGGTTATTGATGAGGGTGATATTATGGACTATAGCGATGCCTTGCAAAGAATTACCAAAGACGTAATGGAGTTCGCGCGCCGCGTATGGCACGTAGGCGGCGCGCCGTGGAGTTTTGACGCGGCCGATTATGAATCGATAGCGGACAGGGCGTTCGGGGACCTGACAAAGGGCAAAACTCACGCGAAACTGTTGATCAGGTTGGCCGGCCAGTCCGGGAGCGGCAAGACGACGCAGCTTTTGCCCGCCGCGCTCGGGATGTTCAAGGCGCGCAATATCGATCCCGTACACGTCGCCGTGCGTATATTCGCGCCGTATCATCCTTTTTACGGCGAAATTGAGAGAACGGACAAAAAAAGCGCGCGCGAAAATACAAACGAATTCGCGCTCATTCTGCTCTTTTTGACGATGATAAGACTCATCCGAAACGACTATCCTGTCATCTTGGAGACCAACTTGCTCGACCCCTCGTTTGAGGAGGGTATAGCGTCGCTGTTGCTGGAAAGAGGCTACGAGTTCGACATTCATCTGCTCGCGGTGAGCAAGGCCGTATCGGACTCCTTTATCGAAAAAAGAGCGATACACTCGCTTTGTGAGGGAGGGCGATACGTCTCCGATAAATCATCAGATTATTTTTACAACTCCATACCGGCGGCTATTGATTATCTCAAAGTGAAGTGTCCGCAAACAGGACTTGTGATATGGGGCGCTTTCGATATCGAACCTGTGTTCGTCGGCCGCGTGCGCGACGGCGAAGCTATGGAGGTATTGAAAAAACATAGGGAAAACAAAGCCCCTTCGCGAGACGTGGAAGAATCGAGTCTGCTAAGGGGCAAAAAAGACTGGTTTATCAGACACTATCCGGGATCTGAATCTCCGGATGGTTCTTTTTGATGTAGCCTATATAGCCGGTTTCGATGTCGTTCCATACCGCGACAAGGCGGTCGATTATCCCGACGTTGGCCTCCGACCCGGAGACGTCCTCGTAACCCTTGATCATTATATCCCTGAACTCGCCTTTGCTTCTGCCGATGATTCGGGAGACGTCCAGATACTGGGAGCCGAAGCCGGCAAAGCAAAAGTCTATCACGCCCGCGACGTTGTCGTTCTCATCGAGAAGTATGTTTCCGGGGTTGAGGTCGCCGTGGATGAGTTTGGAGTTGTCCGAGGTGGATTTCAGGTAATCGTGGTGTCCGAGGCTCCGGTCGTCGAAATGGGTGTCGGCAAGCTCACCCAAAAAATCCGGCAGATCCATACGCCCTTCGTTCGGCAAATTCGAGGAATCTATTTCCCCGAGCTCGCGGATAAATTTTGAAATATCGTAGGCAATACTCGTCATAGTCTGTCTTGACAGATGTTTCATGCGATCCGTGAGACAGTAGCCGCGTATTTTTCTATGCATGCTGAAAGGGCGCTTCCCGTCGTAGAACAACTCAAGTTCCGGCGTTACGAACGAGGTTTTGCCTTTGATAAACTTGCAGAATGTGTAGTCTTTCACCAGCATCTTAGAGAAGAAATCGTTTCGCGGAAAACGGAAGAAAAACGCGTCGTTCTCAGTGGTCACCTCGATGACGATATTCGTCCACCCTGTGATGATGTGGCGGGCGGACACTATATTCTCTTTAGGGATTATTCTTTCGATGATCCCGTCCAAGTCGTCGTTCATAGTAAAAAATTTTTGCATAACATTCTTTCCTTTCGCAGCGGTTAGACACGACACAGCAGGCGCGCTCGCCGCTATGGGATGGCAGATTTTCGCGACAAGCGCGCCTTTTCAGCCGTCCGGTGTGGTTTGTCGAAGGCGGGCCGGTCACGCCTTATTTCTGAGGGGTATGCTCCCTGTAATACCTGGTAAACTCCTTGTCGTGAACCATGATGTGATCGCGAAGCCAGCCCACGATGATCTTATTCGCGGCTATTTTGTTGGCCAAAGTGGGACCTTCTTTTTCATATCCTTCTTTGAAGGTCTTAAACGTCTTGATGTACTCGTCGTGATAACCCCTGTGCGTAGGCGCTTTTGGGTAGTTTACGCTGAGGTGCAGCTTTTGCTCGTCCGAGAAATGCTTCGCGACGTAGGAAGCCAAAAAATCCAAGATTTTTTTGATTTTATCGTCGCCGTTGGCCTCGAGAAGCTCGTCCGCCTTGTCGAAAAGCTGTTTATGCTGCTCGTCTATCAGCTTTATTCCTGTTTCTAAAGCGCTGCTCCATAACATTTTCGTGTTTCCTCCATACTCTGAATATTCAAGTCAAGTCCTTTATATTCACGGTCTTTACAGTCCCGACCCGATGAATACGCGGCTATTATATCAGGTTTTTTGAGTATTATTTTATCAGCAATAATGCGTACCTCGACCGGGCAGCTTCGGTCAATAGGTGCGTGTAAAACATCGCCGATGACGCGGCGGGAGCGCCGTTGGGGCAAAACCCACCCGATAAGACTTGACGTAAGCTAAATCAGATGGGTTTTTGTGTCCGATGGACCTAATCGGGGGTAACACTGAACGTCAGCTAACTTCGTGGTCAATCAGTGCCATGACTTCATCCAAAGGCAGACCGGAGCTTTTGGCGACGAATTCCGGCGACGTGCCGTTGATAAGGAAGCTTCTTGCCATTTCTCTACGCCCCTTCTCTAACCCCTGCTCTATCCCCTTTTCTATCCCCTCTCTTAACCCCTTCTGATAAATAGGCCCCACGGTCAGCTTCCAGTTCATGATAGCATCGTCGCGCTGGCGGGCTCTCTCCTGTTCCGCCTTGTCTCGTTTGAATATCTCTCCTATGGTGATGGCCTTGGCTATCATAGGTTCTTCCTTGGATATGCGCTCCATGATTACAATTTACAAAGAAAGAATAACGCTTTCGGGCAGACCCGTGTACTTACTGATCGTTTCGACGGGTAGGTTGTCCAAACGCATAGCCCGAGCCGTTTCCTCGCGCCCCTCTCTTAACCCCTTCTGATAAATAGGCCCCACGGTCAGCTTCCAGTTCATGATAGCGTCATCGCGCTGGCGGGCTCTCTCCTGTTCCACCTTGTCTCGTTTGAATATCTCTCCTATGGTGATGGCCTTGGCTATCATAGGTTCTTCTTTGGATATGCGCTCCATAACTTCACCTCCGCAGTTATTCAAAAACAACACCCACTTGTCTTCTTTACTTAGACTGTCAAACGTCGCGTTGTTTAATAAATCCGTTATCTTTGGGACTTCGACGTAGTGAATGGAGAACTTATTTGTCAGAGTTACAGAAGCGTCCTCACTGCGAAGCATGAACGTAGTGTGGTAACGCGGAACGTCAGCCAACTTAGTGTGCCGAAAGTCTAATATATCCACCATTACGGTGCGTCTGGCCTCGGCGTATTCGTCTCCTTTCTTTAGAGAGTCGGAATGAGCTTTAGCGCCGTAATAAGCTATCCTGTCGTCGAACCCCTCGTGGTACCGGACTTGAACTTCAGCGTTAAAGAGGTCTTTATTTGAGTCTCTTGCCAGAATATCCATCCGGCTGAGTTTATCTATCAACGACTCTGGAGGAATCTCTGGATTGAGTATATCGACTACAGTCACGCTCTCTTTGAGAAGCCCGGAGAGCAAATCGCTCAGGACCTCCTGATCGCTGAATATTCTCTTGAAGACGTAATCATTCGTATGCCGGAATGGCGAGGGCGTCTTGGCGTCATCCTGAGCCTTTGGCTTTTCGTGAG
>BOCC01000009.1 GCA_026002715.1 Synergistales bacterium | reverse complement strand
GCGGCTTGTAATATAGGCCGTGCCAAAACTTCATAAGGAGGAGTCGAAGACTATGCAGTACATTATCTCACGTCACTACGAGAACGGAAAGGCGAAAGCAAGGATTACCAGCAATCCTAATTACAAGTCGCTGTTCGCTCGTCGAGCAGATTCCGGCTTCACCGTAGACGGCCTTTGCCAGAATTTCAACGTCGCTCGTGTCCTGCGGTGGTACGTCCGCTTGGCTTGTCCTCGGCAATGCGACGAGCACTGCCACAGACATCAAGAGAAGCAAAATGAGTATTTTCCTCTTATTCATAAGTTCTCTCCTAATCCTCGGAAACATATATTTCCGCGCCCTTCACTGTGTAGCCAAAGCACAGGTTCCCGTGGTCGCAGAGCAGAGCAAGTTCTTCGATTGAAAGATTGGGAGCGTTTTTGTGAATGTGGTACAGAGCATGTTTGTACTGTGCGCTTCGCCCGATAATCACGTCATAATCGGCGAAATTGCAATCCTCTCCATCGTGCAGTCCTTTTTTTGAATCATTCCGGAATACACGGTGCTTTTCCGTCAACTCTTTGTGGATTTCGGCGTTCATAGCCGCTTTCTCATTCTCGTTCGCCTTGAACGCCCATGACGAATAAATCTTTTTCTCAATCATCACTCCTTTCCTCCGTATCTAACACTCTGAACTCGACAATAAGCGTGTCGTGTGTCTGCACCTCCGTGCTGGAATACAGGGCGACGACGTTGTTCTCTTTGAATCTCCAAAACTTCGCCGCGCTCCAACCGAGGAATGAGCCTTTGCCGCCGTTCGACTTCGAGATTTTGCCGTCAGGGTTGGTGGGGATAATGGTATAAATGCCCTGCGTATTCGCGTGGTTCACGCGGCGTATCTCCCCAATGGCTTCGGCGCGGCAATGGTCTGTGATTTCAAACTCCGCGCCGACGACGAGAGTACGTTTCAATTCGGTCATGGTTCTCATTTATTCAACACCTCTTTTCCGGGCTTGATGTTGTCCTTGCCGAATCGAATCCCGCCCAGTTTATCAAGGCAGTTTTCGAGATAACCCTGCTTGTCCATCGCCTTCTCCACGAGTTCTAATTCGCGCTCAATTAGGACAGTTACGCTCTCGATGGTCACAGGCTCTCCGCCGTACCATTTCTTTTGCTCTCCGTTTTCTACGGCAAAAAGGATTTTCTCGTAATGGACGATGTTCTTTTCCCTGTCGCGGATTTCCTTTTTGCATTCCCTGATACGGCGGTCAAGATACGCCGGGTTATCAAACTGGGCTTGTGACGCGGTTCCACGCGCCGTCGCAGCCCTGTCCATGAAGTATTCGCTCTTGCGGTATTCCTCGAATCCACGCTCATACTGCGTGAACATTTTCTCCCTGCGCCGAGTGAAGGCGTGACCAGCGGAGGAATTGATGTTCGGCTGGGTAAAGAAAGATATGTCACCGCGCATATCGCCGATGGGCTTCTGGAGCTGTGAGGCCCGCACCGCCGCATTGTCAGCGTAGCCCTCGTACCGCTCTGCACGTTCCTCCGCACGTTCGGCCTGACGCTCTAACTGTTCCGCATAGGTAAGGCGTTCGCCTTCGCGTTTTTCCTCGGCAAATCCCAGCTTCTTAGCGATTTCCTTTGCTCTCCAAAGGTTCGGCTCTTTGGCGCGGCTCACCCAGCACTTGCCGCGATTGCTCCACAGGAAAGCGCCTTTCAACTCGCGCTTTTGAGTGTCGGTCAAGGCGTCGTATTCGGCCTTTTCAAAACGCAGTTCGATTTTGGTGGTTTCAAGGTTAAAGATGTATTGCTTCATCATCATGCCCCCTTTCGATTTAGACAAATACTAATAGGCATTATTTTGTATTCGTTGTCTATAAAAATAATCGCTATTAGATGTACTTGGATATGATCGTCCAATCGCCAATATCCAGCGCGAGAACAAGGGGGACAATGTCGTCGAGTTCGATTTCAAGGTTGTCCCTCAATCCACTCTTGGAGGTCGCCTATCTCATCAACATAGTAATCGTACTCGTCGCGCTCTGCGGCAAGGTCTACCGCTGGACTGGTTTTGCTTAATCGCGCTTCCGCGCTTCCATCGTCGAAGAATCTGGTTTCAATGAACATGGTTTTCATCTCCTTTGCTATCTTTGGGTTCAAACCCCAAATCGCCCTGCATTCTGAATTCCGTCTGTTCTCCGAACAGTTCGTTACAGTAGGTTGTTGCAATCGCCACACTGAATCGCTTGATGTCGTACCAGTTAGCGGTCAATGTCAGTTCATTTTCGTCAAAGACGACGCTGTTTTCTTCGGTCATAATTTCGTCGATTCTGTACTTTCGAGCTGCCACTCTCACGACTGTAAGCAGTACGAAGCCTGTCAACTCTATCCGACGTATTATGGTTTGCAATAAATACTGCTTGCCATTCTGGGTTCTTGCGCCGTCGAGAAAAGGCTTCAAGGTGCGGACTGTAATGTACTCTCCTATTGCTATACCGCTACTCATGGCCTTTCCTCACCTCCCATTCGATTATTGCTACTCCTCTTCGCAAACGGGGCATTTCCAGCCCTTGAACCAAGTGCCGCACTCCCAGCACTTACGATACCCAAGCGCGGTCGGCTCCGCTTTTTTGTCGTTTTCGCGAAGCCAGTTAAAAGCTTCGCCCCATGTAGTAACAGAAAATTCTGCAAATTCGTTTGCTCCGAGGTCGGAGGCGTAGCTCGTGGAAGATATTCGGATTTGACCGTCTTCCATTTCCCTCGCGGCAGCAGAGTGGAGCAAAAGCGCTCCGATGGAGGCGATAGGCCCGCGCCCAAAAGTGAGAAACTCGTTCTCCATCGCGTCGACTATTTTTTCTTCTTCTGCCGCTCGCTCATCGGTATTTTTGGCTTCCTTCGCCGCTTCTTCTTTCGCCGCCTCTTCTGCCGCTCGCTCCTCGTATGCGATTTGCTCGGTTTCGAGCGTGGCTAATTGCTGATCAGAGATGGCGTAAAGATGAAATCCTGCCCGATGCGTGCTAATCGGCTCTGTTGACAGAATAGAATTTACGGTTGGGAGGTCAAAATGGAATTGCTTCGTTTTTCCCATAGCTTCGGCTCGATTTAACTCCCCGTCGGCGTTCTTGTACATCCAAAACACAGAAGTATGAGTTTCTTGAGCTATAGGCGTATAATCGTTGTATTGTGTCCACTGTTGTAAAACCCTGAAAGCTGTCTTTTCTTCCTCAGCACACTTAGCCGCTTTGCGCTCTTCAGCTTCTGCGCGATCGGCTTCCACGCGGGCGGCCTTTTCATCGGCGGCTTTTTTCGCAGCATTCTGCACAGAGGCAACCGTCTTTTCTGCCTCCGTGAGGTCTACGCCGTTTTCGGCGCAAAACACGCGGTATTCGTCCGCCACGCCGTGAAAAACTACATTCACGGGTTTTTTATCATAAATCCCACAAACAAGAACATCGTCTGCCTGAAATTCTCCCGCAACTATCCTTTTTTGCATTTTTGGCTGTGTTGCCAAAAAAGCAACATCAGCAAAAATGTTTCTGTCCCACGCGGATGACATTTTCCAGTTAATATTGCAAAAAACCTTACCGTTCTTCGAGCTAAAATCGCTCGCCGTAAAGGTTTCACCTTTCACGTTTTTTCTTTCCAGCGTCCATTTCATCTCACTCGCTCCTTCTTTTAATCGCTTTCGGCCAAATCAGTTCGGCCGCAATTACACGCGTGATTCCAGTCGTCGATCCACGCATTGACGCCTTCTCGCGTCAGTTTTGGGAGGTACGACGCGCAAACTTTCGTGGGGCTCAGCACTGCTCCATAGTGGTTCCTGTCGCGCTTTAGCTCATCTTGGTAATCCATTTCCCTGTATATTTCCTCTACCAAAAAGTCTGGTATTCTTACGCCATCTACGCTTAGATAGGTGACACCGCACCCGATATTGCCATAGCGGGTTTTGGCGTCGTCTTCACACTCGCCGATTTTTCTCAAGGCCACTAAAAGCCCTCGCGCTGATGTCTTTACGCTGAAGCGCACGAGCTTTTCACCGCCAACACCGGCTATGCCCTTGTTTGGCTTATTTATAATTTTTATCACAATAATTTCCCCCTTAAACTGTCCCATAATTTACGATGAGCGTAGCGGCATAAAACCGTAATGCCGCATCACATCTATGAACCTCGGCGTCCACGTGTAGAACGCCCCACCGCCCATAGCCATGGGCATGCCATCTTCCGGGGTATCATCGGCCCAGTCGCCAAGCACGGTGTAATATTTCGCGTCGCTGAAATAGGTTTTTCCGTGATACTCTTCGCCAAATTCCCGGCTAAACATAAGCAGAAATATCAACCCAATGGTCGGTGTCTGCACAAAGCACAAGTTTCTCAAAAACAAGGTCATCAAATTCCATGCCCATATCCTTACGCCATTCATTGATGTTCTCAAAGTTACCACCCTCGCCGATAGATTCGACGCTCTGCATGTAGCAGGAACCAAGATCACATTTCTTGTAATTAGGATTGCTGGTAATCCTTGCTTTCGCCTTTCCGTTCTCGTAGTGACGTGAGATAATGTACTGCATAGTCTTCGACTCCTCCTTATGAAGTTTTGGCGCGGCCTATATTACAAGCCGCGCCGTGCCATCTTCCAATCTTATTCTCACGTCCTCGCCGTTCTTTAGACAAGCCCTCATGTAGCGGAGCATGTCGTAGTCCCGCGTCCCTTTGTACTGCGGAGGGTAGTCGTGGAATTCCTCAATGTAGTTGACTATGCGCTCGTCATCAGTGTAGATGTCGCTGGCGACTACGTCGCCGATTACCTTGAAGTCGTCCGGGTACTTGCTCATAAGGCAGATTCCGGTACTGACGCTGTATTCTCCGTTAGCAAAGGTGATGTGGACGCTACTGTAAGCGCGGAGGGTGTCTTTAGCTTGTTCTCTCACTCTCAACGGGAGAGTGTAGAAGTCATGCATTTTCATAGTTTCATATCCTTTCTATCTCGGCCAACTCAACGCCAAACATCTTTGCAACCACCTCGTAATCGCTCTCATTGACAACCCATACCAAGCATTTTCCGCCGCAATTTTCGGCGTATGCTTTCATATTTTCGAGCGATTTCGCGAATCTTACAATCTGTGTGCCGTCCTCGTAGTTTGCCGTAAACAACTTCATGGTTTCGCGTCCTCCATTCTTAACTCAAAAGCGGTATTATGCCGTTTGGTATGTGCAACTAATCTGTCGGCGGCGAGTATGTCCTCAAAGTAGATAATGCCGTTCGCATTTTCCACCTTATCACCGTTTTCCTTGACGATGTAGAACATCCCGGTATCAAGCCTTTGGAAAATTCTCATTGCCCGTCATTCCTTTCGGCCATAAGTTTTGCTCTGCGCTCGGCTCGCTCTGCAAGAATTTCTTTTTTATACCGTTTCGTAAATTCTGCTGAAAATAACCGCTGTTTTGCAAAGGCAAAATCGAATTGTCTTTTGGCTTCTTGATATTCAGCAGTCCGCTTAGTAGCATCGTCAATTAGCCCCATTGCGCCGATAGGGAACATTTTTAACGCCTCGTCCCATTTGCCAGCCTCGCTTATTAAAGCGGCTTCTATAGCCTTACCTTGCTCGTAGGTGCACATGGCCGTATTTCCTTTCTACGCTGATTTCTCTGCCGGATTCCACCATTCGTTGACGAAAGCTATTTGACGCCCTGAGGACGTTTCGGCTTTTACCATTTTGTCACGTTGCCAAACCGGTAGCCGTTTTCATCGATAAAGCCGGCATCGACCTCATCTGGGGTTTGCTTGGTTACGTCCCCGGCGTGAAGCTGTATCTTACCGGAATCGCGAAGCTCTCTTAAAACCGAGTCAAACTTGGATTTTGTAAGAGCGAGTTTTGCTCTCAGATCACAAATTCTGACAAAAAACCGCGCTCGCTCCAGTTCATCAAAAGCTGTCCAAAATTCTGTCATTTTCATTTCCTCCCTTTTTGGCCTCATCAGACGGTTTCGGTCTTATCCAAAATAACGTTCGCACTCGTCGTGATAGTCACACTCAGTGCATTCGATACCCAAGATTTCGAAGACTATGGCGCATTCAGAGATAAATTCAGACATTTCAATCCCTCCTAGTCTCTTTTTAGCTGCGGGCTTGTGACCGTCCTGCCGCATTACCAGCCCCGGAGGGCTGTCACTCTGCGCGTTTGTACTTGGAAACAACTTCGTTGAGTTTGTTACGGGATTCGGAGCCATCCTCGCCTTGCTCAAACTCATATGCCATGCGTTCGCAAATCTCGGCTTGCACCGTGTTGCTTGCGAGTGATACGCAAAGCATGGACTTGATTTCTCTTTCAGACAGTTCGGGATAGGTTTTATCCATTCCGAGCAATGTGGCTTTTAAAATGTAAAGAAGTTCTTTATCGGTTCCAGACCAGCCGCTATACTTTCTCACTACGACAGCCCCTTTCTTAATAGCGCGATTGCGCGTAATTGGCGATTGCGTGTACCATTCTCTCTATGCCCTGTTCAGCGGTTTTAACGTCCCCGAACCTCTCGTCGACGACCGCAAAGGTTATCATTTCGCCGCTCGTGTCACGAGCTGTCAGGCAATCTCCGAGGAGGTCTTCAGTGGAGGAAATGATAATGAAATCGCATTTCTCGCCGAGGTAGTCGAGGTAGACCCAGCGGATATGAACGACGCTCTTGCCAATGTTCCGTGCGCCCCACTTCCAGTTAAGGTCTCTGTCGTCCTCGATAGCGACCGCCGCTTTGATGATGTCCGCGTACTCTCTAAGGTCTATCATTGTGGCCGCTCCTTTCGGTTTGGAGGAGGCGGGCTTGCCGCCCCCAGTCTTGTCCTTACGCCGCCGAGCCGATTATCAGATCTCCGAATTGGTAGGTAAGAGCCGTTTCGTAGGTCTTGCCCTCGTAGTACATCTTCAACCTGTAGCGTCCGTGGCCGTTGATGGTGTCGTAACGCTCTAGGCTATAGGTCAGTCCGTCTGGGGTGGTAATCCTTGTGTCGGACCCCATGCCGAATTCGTTTGTTTCGGTGAGAGAGGTCGCGGCTTGGAACAGATTCCGTCTGATGCACGATTCTTCCGTGGTCGCGGGGCCGTCGTGGTCGCGGTAGGCGCTCATGGATTCGAGCCTTTTGATTGTGCGCTCGTGGTTGAGTTTCGCCTGCTTGCCATAGGTTTGTTTCCAAATTCGGTAGATGTCCTCTTTACTAACGTCCTCGCAAGCTGAGTAGATTTTTTCGAGGGTTTCATACTGCTCAAAGGTTTCGCTGGTCTGACGGGCTTTAGTCCCGGCAAGGAATTCATCGTATAACATCTGCATAACCTCCATCTTATTATTTAGGTCTCATCGGTGCTGGCCTTACCAGCAGACGGGGCAAACGCCCCGTTTCGACCTTTATCAGCAGGATAATCTTGTTTTTCGTCATTTTCCCTGCCTATCCCTCCGGGCTCATCGCTTCATCGGTTGTCTTCGCGTCTGGCGCTCTTACCTCAGCTCCACCGTCGGGGCCTCTTGTCTGGCTCAGCCTGCCATCTGGTTGTCAATTTTCGTTTAGTCTCTTTTAGACAACAACAAGTAACAAACAAGGTCGTCTTTTGCGCCACATTCACGTCCTCCGGTCTTGAAATCGAGATTGAAGACAGACAGCTTCGGATCGTCAACGAAGGAAAATTCAAGAAATTCGTCCCTTCCGTGGAACAGATCAGTTTCGGCGCGAAATATGCGTTGGACCGAGGTAAGCAGGTGCTGTATGTAACGGAACGCGCCGTGTTCGAGCTGACGAAAGAGGGCGTGGTTCTTGCAGAAATAGCGCCAGGGATCGATTTGCAAAAAGACGTTCTGGAGAATATGGCTTTCCGTCCGGTTATCAGCGGCGATCTAAAGCTGATGGATGAACGCATATTCGCCGACAAGCCGATGGGCCTTGCCGAGAAGTTCGAAACACTGCGCGGGTAGCGTTGAATCAGAGAGCGAGGAAATAGATATGGAGTTTGAAACTATCACTCTAAAAAAAGCTGGTGCGGTAGCGGTCATCACCATGAACCGGCCAAATGTGCTCAACGCGTTGAACTCCAAAATGCTTGGGGAGCTGCGGCAGGTCGCTGAAAATATCGAGTCGAACCGCGAGATCAGGGCGTTCATCATCACCGGCGAGGGGCCTAAGGCGTTTGTCGCAGGCGCTGATATCAACGAGTTGGATCACCTGCCGCCGATCGAAGGCCTGCGGTTCATGCAAATGGGTCAAAGCGTATTCAATTATATAGAAAATATGTCAAAACCCAGCATTGCCGCGGTGAACGGTTACGCGCTCGGCGGCGGAAACGAGCTTTGTATGTGCTGCGATATACGTATCGCGTCAAGCCGGGCGAAGTTTGGTCAGCCTGAAATAAAACTGGGCAATATTCCGGGTTGGGGGGGCACACAGCGCTTGCCGCGGCTGATAGGCAAGAGCCGCGCATGTGAAATGATTTTTACCGGTGAGTTTATAGACGCGGAGGAGGCGGCCCGCATAGGGCTTGTCAACCGGGTGGTCGCGCCCGAAGAATTGCTTGACGCGGCGATGGAGACAGCTGAAAAGATCGCCGCGATGAGTCCCAACGCGCTGAATTTGGCAAAAATATCTATAAACGAGGGTTTGCGCAGCAATATCGAAACAGGGATGTCCGTGGAGGCATCCGGCGTAGCGCTCTGTTTGACTACAGAAGACCAAAAAGAGGGGGTTGATGCGTTTTTACAGAAGCGCAAACCTTGTTTTACCGGCAAGTAAGTAGATTTGATCAAGATTTGGTTTTGGTTAAAATTTGACCTCGAAAGGGGAAGTTGCATCCATGATATATCGCAGACGTATTGAAGACTACATTGTTGGTGACCATGTGACGTTTACAAAAACAATCACGGAAACGGATACCGCTTTGTTCGGCGCAATATCCGGTGATTTTTACCCCATCCACTTCAACGAGAGCCTCGCTTCAAAGACGCGATTCAAGGGTAGAATCGCGCATGGCGTCATCACTGTGGGGCTGATTTCGACCGTTCTCGGCGTGCCGTTGCAGGGGCCCAATACCTGTTGCGCTGTCGAGCGTGGGCTAAGCTTTCGTTTCCTGCTGCCCGTTCGCTTTGGGGACACCATCACCGCGATAGCCACGATTTCGGAGGTTATAACCGAGCGCCGCATCGTAAAATTAGATTTGAGCTGCGTGAATCAGCGAGACGAAGAGGTCCTTTCCGGCACTGCCGAGTTGAAAGTATTGAAAGAGGTGGAAACGAAAGGAGACTGATGAGAATGGCAAACACTGCGCCTGTTCTCGAGTTTAAAAATATCAATAAATCATTTTCGGGCGTGAGCGTTCTCAAAGACGTTAGTTTTCAGGTCAGACGCGGCGAGATTCATGCTTTGATAGGGGAAAACGGAGCCGGGAAATCGACTTTGATGAAAATTTTGTCGGGTGCCCACACAAAAGATTCGGGTGACGTTTTCATTGATGATGAGCGGGTTGAGATCCAAAACCCGTCACATGCAAGGGAATTGGGCGTAAGTATCATTTATCAGGAGTTGTCTCTGATTCCCCAGCTCAACGCGGAAGAAAATGTCTTTTTAGGCTCTCTTCCCACCAGAAATGGCTTCGTTGACTGGAAGACGGTTGAAAAAGAGGCGAAACGCGTGTTCGCGTTGGTAAACCTGAACATCAATACGAAGGTTCCGGTTCGCGAGCTGAGCGCGGCTAAGCGCCAGCTGATAGAAGTGGCCCGTTCTCTTCTGCACAACGCGAAGATCATCATCATGGACGAACCGACCAGTTCGCTGACAAACAACGAAGTAGGCGCTCTCTTCGCCTCTATAAGGCACATGAAAGAGCAGGGGATTACAGTCCTCTACATTTCTCATAAACTCGAAGAGCTGTTTACGATATGTGACACGATCACCGTGCTAAAAGACGGCGTGATTACGGGTCAGCGTAGCGTCAAAGACGTCACGAAGCAGGATCTCATACGCATGATGGTGGGGCGTGATCTGCAGAATTATTATCTGTCGAGGCAGCCGAAGATTGGCGATGTCGCGCTTGAATGCAAACATTTAAACAACGGCCGTCAAGTGCGGGACGTGAGCTTCTCGGTACGGAAGGGGGAAATAGTAGGGTTCGCCGGTCTTGTCGGCGCCGGCCGAACCGAGACCATGCGCAGTATTTTTTACGCGGACAAACTGGAAAGCGGTGAAATATGGGTAGATGGCAAACAGGTGCATATCGACGCGCCGCTGAGCGCCATCAAACATGGAATCGCGTTCGCGACCGAGGACAGAAAAACGCAGGGTTTGGTGTTGTGTCTGCCAATCGCTCACAATACGACACTGGCGAGTCTGTGGACGATTGCCGGCAAACACGGGCTGCTCGACTCTAAAAAAGAGACGGCGCTGACTAAGGACTATATCGAAAAATTGACGCTCAGGACAACCGGTCCCGACCAAAAAGTTATGTACCTGAGCGGCGGAAACCAGCAAAAGGTAGTCATCGCGAAGTGGCTGAATTCCGGGGCGAAGATATATATCTTTGACGAGCCGACCCGCGGCATTGACGTCGGAGCGAAAGCTGATATATATCAGCTCATGTCGAAGCTGGCCGACGACGGTGCCGCTATTATCATGATATCCTCTGAACTGCCGGAGGTGCTGGGTGTTAGTGATCGCATTATCGTGATGCATGAGGGGCGCATTATGGGAGAGGTGACAAAAGAAGAGGCGACCGAAGAGTTGGTCATGACCTACGCATTTGGAGGTAGTTGACTATGAATGCAGAAGTTGAACTGCGTAAAGTGAGCAAACTGACTAAAATACTTGAAACTGTAGGTATCGAGCTCGCTTTGCTCGCGCTTATCATTATATCCGGCGTTATGGAGCCGAAGTTCATTCGGTCGAGCAATGTTATCAATGTATTGCGTCAGGTGTCCGTCACCGGCGTTATTGCCGTCGGAATGACGCTCGTGATCATCAATAATGGCATCGATCTGAGCGTATGCGGTATCGTCGGTCTAAGCGGCATGGTCGCAATCATACTTCAACCGCAGGGCACGTTGTTTGCCGTTGCCTGCGCTCTTGCCGTGGGGGCCGTGTCGGGCGTCATCAACGGTTTTTGTATTAGTCAGGGGCTGGCGCCGTTTATCATGACAATGGCCATGGATACCGTACTGCGGGGTCTTGCTTATCTTACAAGCAACGGACAGCCCGTGGCGGGCGTCACGGACGCGTACAAGTTTCTGGGAGCGGGTTATATGGGGAGCTTTATGCTCGACGGGAAAGTTATAGGTCTGCCCACTCCTGTGGTTATATTCATACTCGTCAGTCTGTTGGCGCACGTCATGCTTTCGAGAACCCCTTTTGGACGTCATATTTACTCTGTCGGCGGCAATGCCGAGGCGGCTAGGCTCTCTGGCATCAGCATTAAAAAGACGAAGATGATCGTGTTCGCAATATCGGGTTTTCTGGCCGCGCTCTCCTCTATCATGCTCACGGCGAGAATGGCGGCATGTGACCCTACGTTGGGCACCGGCTATAACGTCGACGCCATAGCTGCGGCTGTAATCGGCGGGACGAGCATGTCCGGCGGAGAGGGAAAGATATACAAAACAGTTATCGGAGCTATGATCATCACCATCATGTCCAACATATTGAACATGGTCAACGTTAACCCGTATGTTCAGCAGGTCGTCAAGGGATTGATCATCTTCGTGACCGTTTACGCTGATAACTGGAAAAAAACTCACTGAATAACATCGCAAAGAATCCTTTGAAAACGAAAGATGCCTCAGATTTTCAGATAAATTTTTCATGAAAAACATTGCAATAATAAGGTCAATCGTTGAGATTAAGATATGGAGAAAGGATGGTGTTTTTCCGTTTTAGCATCCATAGGCCATTGCTGCGATTGTCAATTGTGAAAATTTGTAAGGGTGATCTGAGGTATGGCGGAGATTTGCGGATAGCGGCGGATCTCTTGGGAAGCATAATAATGAGGAGGTTTTGTCTATGAAGAAGTGGGGATATACTGTTTCTTTGTTTTTGTTGGCGTCCGTCATTGGGGTGCTTGCGCTTGGCTATCAGCCTGTCGACGCGTCCGCGGCGGAAAACAAGAGGTTTGTCATAGGGGTTTCTCAGTGTCACATGAATACCCCGTATCGCGTCGCTTTGACGACCGAGCTGCAGGCGGAGGTGGAAAAACGCGGACTCAACTGGGAACTCATCCTGACCGATGGGCAAAATAACCCAAATAAGCAGGTAAACGACGCCCATGACCTGATGGCGAAGGACGTTGACCTGATTATCATGGCGCCGACGCAGTCCGCTCCGCTTACGCCGGTCGTCGGGGAAATTATGGATGCGGGTATCCCCGTGCTTCTCGTTGACCGCACTATTATCGGAGATAAATTTTCCGCGTTTGTAGGCGGCGACAATATCAACGCAGGGGAAGTCGTCGCGAAATACATCATAGAGAAGCGCGGCGATAGTATGAACGTCGTCGAGATGCAGGGCACTCTGGGCGCTTCCGCCACCAACGACCGTCACAAGGGTTTTCGTGATTACGTCGCCAAATATCCCAACATCAAAATTCTCAGCGACCAGACCGGCGATTTTCTGCGCGACAAGGCACTGGCGTTGACGGAAAATATCCTGCAGGCTAACGACAAGGTCGATGTTCTGTATTGTCACAGCGACAATATGGCCCTCGGCGCCATCGAGGCGATTGACGCGGCGGGGCGCAAGGGCGAAATGTTTGTCTTCGGCACGGACGGCCAGAAACAGGCGTGTGACAAAATAAGAGACGGCTCCATTACGGGTACGGTATTTTATCCCACCGGCGCGGTCGAGGCGGTTGATATAGCTTATAAAATCCTGAACGGTCAGCCGTATGAGAAGGTCAACATGCTTCCTACGCCACTTATTACAATCGAGAACGTTGACGAATGGTACGACAGATGTTTCTAATTTTCAGCCGCATATCATTTTAGTCATTGTCGGTTTATGACGGCAGTTGCGAGAAAATACGCGACTGCCGTCATAAAAAAAAGTGTAACATATATTGGGGTGAGTCGTTCATGGAACGGATAAAAACAGACGTATTGATTATCGGCGGAGGAGGGGCGGCGGCAAGAGCCGCTATCGAGGCCGCCAATGAAGGCGTGCGCGTGACAATGGCGCTCAAGGGTAAGTTTTTGCATAGCGGCGCAACGGCATATAAGGTATCGGAAATGGCGGGTTTCAACGCTGGCGACGGCGCGGTGGACTTAGGCGATTCTCCGGTGGAACACTATAAAGATATTACAAACGCGGCGCAGGGTATGGCGATCACCCGCTTATCGAAGATCGTAGCGGATGAAGCAGTCGATACTCTAAAAACGCTCGAAGCCTGGGGAGTCCCTTTTGAGTATGACGGGGGCGGGTACCTGGAGTTCAAGAGCTGCTTCTCCAGCAGGCCGCGCACGCACGTGATTAAAGGCCATGGTGAACCCATACTCGAGGCACTGCATCGCAAAATAAAAGAACGTAAAGAAATAGACATCATTGAAAATGTGATGATTGCCGCTCTTTTGCTATCGGATGGCTGTTGCGTGGGCGCGGTGATGGTACGCGCCAACGCTGTTATGACGGTTATCGAGGCAAAAGCGGTGATTATGGCGACAGGAGGCGCGGGGCAGGTGTTTGCAAGAAACCTGAACCCCGTAGATATAACCGGCGACGGTTACGCGCTTGGTCTCCGCGCCGGAGCGAAGCTCATCAACATGGAATTTATGCAGGCGGGCATCGGATTATGTCATCCCATCACCAGCCTGCTCAACGCGTATATCTGGTCGGGCCTTCCGGTATTGCGCAACAGCAAAGGCGAGGATTTTTTCACCGCGTCGCTACCAAAAGGCATTACAGCCGCGAAAGTCATGACGGACCACGCAAACCATTTTCCGTTCAGTTGCAGAGATGATTCTTATTTACTTGAAACACTCATTCAGGAGGAATTGCTAAAGGGCAACGGCACACCTGAAAACGGCGTGTATATGGATCTCACCCATATGACGGACGCTTATGTCGCATCGCTTGACGAGACATCAGGTCTGCGTAAGATGTGGCCGATCGCGCGCGCTTACTATGAGGGCCTCGATGTGCGAGTGCTCGAAAAACCGGTACAGGTAGCCTGTTTTGCCCATGCCATCAACGGCGGATTGTTGATAGATGAAAACGCGCAGACATCGGTGCCGGGTCTCTTCGCGGCAGGCGAGACGGCAGGCGGACCTCATGGCGCGGACAGGTTGGGCGGGAATATGCTTCTGACATGTCAGATTTATGGAAAAATTGCCGCGATCAGCGCTGCCGCGCGCGCTAAGGCATACGAAACGCAAGTTGTTAAAAGTAGCGAGGTAGAGGCGCAAATAGAGCGTGTCCATGATCTTTTATATCGCGACATAAATAGGGCGCGAATAAAAACAGAACTGCAAACCGCCGCGCAAAAGTATCTTTTGATTCGCAGAACGGAAGAAGGCCTCGGTCTTTTGCTCGGTCAAATTGAGCAATGGCTGACTGAAATACAGACTGCGCCGCTTGGCGACGCCGCGTCTCCAGAAAACTTGGAATTAGAGAATCTCTTGACGTCGGCATATCTGATGGCGACAGCCGCGAGAATGAGAAAAGAGAGCCGAGGCGCGCATTATCGCGTGGATTACCCCGCTTCCGACTCGAAATTCGGAAAACCGATCATTTTGCATAAAAAAGCAAATGACAAAGCGAATGACATAGAGAAGTATTTTTATCAGGGTGACGCTTCATAATATTTGGTTCGGAGGGGAAGGGGTAAATGCTATGAGTATCGTATCTATAACTAAAGCATCAGGCGACGACGAACAAGGCGTAGCAAAGGCGGTTCGCGAAGCGATACGCGAACTTGGAGGCATTGCGGACATCGTAAAGCCGGGGTATCTTGTCATTGTCAAGCCTAACCTCGTGGCTGTTCCGTCGGAGCGGGTGACTGGAGCCGTGACCCGCTGGGAGGTCAGTAAGGCAGTCGCCGATGTGGTCAGGGAACTGGGCGCGAAGCCTGTGATAGCGGAGTCGTCGTCCGCCGGAGTCGATACCGAAAAGGTCATCGAGAAGACGGAATACGACACGCTGCGCAAACAGGGATATGAGGTCGTCGATCTGAAAAAGACTCCCGCCGTGACAGTCAAGGTCCCTGGCAAGGGTAAGGTTTTCGACGAGATGAAGACGTGGGAGTTGGTCGAGAAGGCCGATGCGATAATCAGCGTTCCCGTCCTGAAGACGCACGATCAGACCGAGATAACCCTTGGAATGAAAAACATCAAGGGCCTGATCAGCGACGCGCATAAAAAAGATTTTCACCGTTACGGAGTGCTGGATGGCGTCGTTGACATGCTACTCGCGTTCAAACCAGTTTTGACGGTCATCGACGGCACATGCGGACAAGAGGGTATAGGGCCAATCTTCGGAACGCCCGTCCATATGGGACTGATCGTCGCCTCCAAAGACTTGGTGGCGGCCGACGCCGTCGGAGGGCGCATCATGGGATATGACCCGAAAGACGTGCCTATCACGGTACGCGCGGCGGCGCGGGGTCTCGGCGAGATGGACCTTAGCAAAATCGAAATCAGAGGCGTCCCCATAGCCGAGGTCGAACGTCGTTTTGTCCGCGCCTCAGAGACCAAGATCGAGGGCCTGCCTCCGTTCGATCTGCTGTTCGACGAGGGGGCTTGCACGGGCTGCCGGAACACGGTTATCAGCGCCATCATGGACATGAAGAACCAGAACTTGGAATCGCGCCTTGAGAATAAATGCGTAGTGTGCGGCCCGTTGGACGAATCTAAACTTCCCAAAGACATGCCAAAAGAAAAAATAGTCCTGGTCGGAATCTGTACAAAACATTTGGAGGAACGGGGCGTCTTTGTCCCGGGCTGTCCTCCCAACAACATCTATGTCGTGCGGGGTGTCGTAGGAGAAGAAGTCGCCAATCGGTACTGAAGGACGGGTGAAATTTATGAAATTTAAGGCTGTGCGCTATCATGGCCATTTTGATGCGCGCCTCGACATATTGGAAATGGACGACCTTGCAAACGATCAGATTCGCTGCAAGGCGCTCAGATCGGTGTTGAGCTTGGGCACTGAGACTATGATGTTCAATCGGGTTTTTGATTCGCTGCACCGCTGCCCTAAAGACATGTTTCAAAACGGCCCCGCGATGTTTGGTTATTCCATGGCCGCGGAAGTCATCGAAGTGGGGAAAAATGTCGCTGGTTTTACGGTTGGTGAAAGAGTGGTTGCCGATATACAGCATAGGCAGTTCTTCGATATCGAACCGTCGCCGGTCAATGTGCAAAAAATACCGGATTGGCTCGAACCCGAAGTGGCATGTTGGACAATGCCGATGCGCGCGTGCTATTGCGCCAATTATGCCGCCGGCGTTGGACCGAAAACGACGGTTGTAGTGCTTGGGCAGGGCATCTTTGGCGTAGGCGGCGTACAGTTTGCCCGGATATTCGGCGCTAAGAGAATCATTGCCGTGGATCCCCGTAAAGTTCGCGCGGAACGCGCCGCGAAATTCGGCGCTACGCACAGTTTAAACGCACAAGGTTGCGACATTATCGAAAAAGTGAAAGAAATCAATGACGATCAGCTTGCCGATGTGGTCATTGACGCTACCAATACTCCGGAAAGCCTTTCTCAGGCATGTCAGCTTTTAAGAAGAGGCGGGCATATATCGCTTATCGCCGACCCTCCCAATCCGCTTCAGCAGCACTTGGGGAATAATTTTCTGGTTTCTTATTTGACGATACACTGTATTTATATTCGCATGCAGCTCCTGGAACCGAAGGGAATCGCGTCACTGACACGCGAGAAGATGGACGGGGAGATATTCGATCATTTCCATACCGGCAAATTAGACACCAAAGGAATGATGACGGATGTAGTTTCTCCGGAAAACTGCCAAGAGCTGTACCGGATGTTATTTGAGGATTGCGGGGGTCATTTGGGTATTCAGTACGACTGGAGTCTTGTGAAAGAAGCGTTGTAAAAACTGTATATTCCTGGAGGTCGCTTGCCGCCTCTACCTTTTTCGGGCTCGCCCATACGGGCGGGCATTTTTTTTGACTTCTTTTTCTTTATCGGAAGCGTTTATGCCCGATATAGTGTCTCTCAGTACGGCGGCCCGCTCGAAGTCCAATTTTTCCACAGCTTCCCACATGGCCCGCTCGAGCTCTTTAACGGTAAATTTGTCTGAAAGTTTGCCGCTCGCGTCCCTGTCTTTGCGCGTCATGGCCTCTCCGTCAAGCGAATAAGCCTCCAGCAGCTCCTGCGGAAGCAGGCTCGTTATCTCTTTTTCTATGCTGCGCGGCGTGACGCCGTGCTGCGTGTTATATTCTATTTGTTTTTGGCGGCGGCGGCACGTCTCCTCAACGGCTTTTTTGATGCTATCGGTCTCCTTGTCCGCGTAGAGATAAACTTTGCTGTCGATGTTGCGCGCGGCCCGGCCCATTATCTGAACGAGCGAGCGGTAGGAGCGCAAATACCCCTCCCTATCGGCGTCGAGTATGGCCACGAGCGACACCTCCGGCAGGTCCATCCCCTCGCGCAGCAGGTTGATCCCCACAAGCACCTGAATATCGCCGGCTCTGAGGTCGCGGATAAGCTCGGCCCGCTCGAAGGTATTCAGCTCCGAGTGGATGTACTTCACTTTGAACTTCAGATCTCTGAGATATTCGGCCAAGTCCTCGGATGATTTTTTGGTCAGGGTCAGCACAAGGGCGCGGCTACCCTTCTCCGTCACGCCTCTGAGACGTTCTATGAGGTCGTCGATTTGGTTTACGGCCGGCAATATTTCTATCTCGGGCTCAACCACGCCCGTCGGGCGTATCACCTGCTCGACCATACGGGTCGATTTCTCAGCCTCGTAGTCGCCGGGCGTCGCTGAGACGAACAGGGCGGAGCGCATTTTGCCCTCAAACTCTTTCCAATCGAGTGGGCGGTTGTCGAGGCACGACGGCAGGCGAAAGCCGTTCTCCACTAAGACGATCTTGCGCGCCCTGTCTCCGTTGAACATCCCGCGCACCTGCGGCAAGGTGATATGAGACTCGTCCACGACCAATAAAAAGTCATCGGGGAAGAAATCGACGAGCGTCCCGGGCGGTTCCCCGGTATTTCTGTTGTCGAGGTAGACTGAGTAGTTCTCTATGCCGGAGCAATATCCCACCTCGCTCAGCATCTCTAAATCGTAGCGCGTGCGCATTTCGATTCTCTGAGATTCTATGAATTTGCCCGAGCCGGTGAATTTTTCGATCATGCTCTCCATTTCAGCCTCTATGAGGGGCTTGGAGCGCGCTATGGAGTCGGTCTGCGTGACGTAGTGCTGCGCGGGGAAGATGGACGCCTCGGGCATTCGTTCCACAACCTTACCCGTGACCGGGTGAACCAAGTCTATTCTCTCTATCTCGTCGTCAAAAAACGTCACCCTTATGCAGTTCTCGTCGTAGGCCGGAAAAATCTCTATCGTGTCTCCCCTGACGCGAAATTTGCCGGACTCTAGAACGGCGTCGTTGCGCTCGTAATAGTTTTCCATCAGGCGTTTCATAAAGGCGCGGTGATCCCATTTATCGCCTACGGCGAAAGGGAGAATAGCGTCCTCGTAGTTTTCACGCTTGCCGAGGCCGTATATGCAGGAGACGCTCGCCACCACAAGCACGTCGCGCCGCTCTATAAGGGCTTTCGTGGCCGCGAGGCGAAGGCGTTCTATGCGGTCGTTGACGGACGCGTCCTTCTCGATATACGTATCGGAGGCCGGAATATAGGCTTCGGGCTGGTAGTAGTCATAATAACTGACAAAATAATGAACGGCGTTTTCGGGGAAAAATAACTTGAACTCGCTGTAAAGCTGAGCGGCGAGCGTTTTGTTATGCGCCAAGACTAGAGTCGGTCTGTTTACGTTGGCGACCACGTTGGCCACGGTGAAGGTCTTGCCGCTGCCCGTGACGCCTATCAAAGTCTGAAACCTCTCGCCTGCGCGCAAGCCCTTTGTGAGGGACTCTATGGCCTCCGGCTGATCTCCGGCCGGAGGCCAATCCGAGTGAAGGATGAAGTTTTTTTCAATCAAAACAAATTACTCCAAAATATCCGGCCAGAGCGGTATCCAGTTGCGCGTGTGCAACATACCTACGTCAAGATAAAGCGTCAGCATAGAGCGGTTTGGATAGCCGGAGGACGACAGGTCGAGCGGCAGGGGTATAGTCACCCGCACGGAGCTGTTGGGCGGCGTAAGGTCCGGCTTGTTGGCGAGAGACCATATGACCTTTCCTCCCGTCAGAGCGGAGGAGCGGATCATCTCGACAGTCGGGACGGTTCTGCCCCAGATATCTAATTCGAGTCCGTTGTTCAGACAAAAGAACGTCAAAGCGTCAAGCTCATCGGGCTCAAAAGATATGGAGGAGTCTATCAGTATGTTGGTCAGCGCGTTGTCCTTAGCCATCCAGACGGACGGAAGGTTTATCTGTATATCGATGCCGCCGTCCGCGTTGACGCTCCTTATCTCTGGCGTCACGGTCCCGGCTTGGGCCGGGCGCTGAAATATCAGAAACACCGGCGCCTTGTCAGTTCTGCCGTCAGGGTTCCATGTGGCTCTTGAGATTATGGTTTTCTCGTTCCATATAGCATGGACCACCTTTTGGGCTATTTCGGAATAGGATATAAAAGGAGAGCTCACGGCGGCATCGAGCAGCAGGTTCTCGCTTTCGGAGTTTTCGAGCCTTACGCGCTCCACGCGAGGCTGAAATAGGCTCAGGAAACCCGATGACAATTCAACGTCGGGCAAGGCCTCGGCCTTCCAGATATTGGCTGCGCCGACATCGAGGCAGTACATATTGCCCGACGGCGCGCTGAACAGAGTCCAAGCGTTTTCTAAATTTGTATCCATGACGTCGATAGCGTCGACCTTGCGCGAGCGAAAATCCATCAAGAGCCGGGAGAGCTCCCCTCCCTCGCCTATAACAAAAAGCTCTCCTATGGAGGACCAGTTTACGTCTCTCGGGCGCGCTATTGGCGCGGAGAAGGACTCGCGCCTATTCAGGATATTCAGAAAAATTATCTGTTCGTTGCCTCTGTCGGCCACGGCCAACCAAGGTCCGTACACAGCCGCCGCCACAGGCTCAAAGAGCATGGCCGTTTCGTTCAGTACGGGCGCCCATGTCCCCGTACGGACAAAGTCGGCTAACGAATAGAACGCCACCTCCCGCGCTACCGGATCGGCCACGGCAAACTCGCTCGAAGAAAGCACGGCGGCGTCGGCAACGGTCACGTCGCCCAGTTTGGCCCGTATGTCCTGCGAGGTTAGCCGCGTCTCGGAGAGACCCGTCAAAAAATTAGAGGGTAAATTAGATGGCAATACGGAGTAAACGTCTCCGCTTGTCGTGACGACATAAAAAGTCCCATCCCCCATAGGCATAGCCGTCACAGGGCTCTCCACGCGAACTGTTTTCAGCCTGCCGCCTGCGTAAGACTGAAACACAATCTTGTCCCCAAGCGTGTCAGAGATACCCAGCGTAGCGCCCAGCGAATCGGCCTTGCCAAGCCCGGCCGCACTGAAAGAGCGAAGATACCCCATCCTGAACTCAGAAAGAATATCGGGCTTTGTAAAGCGCCACCGAGCGGAAACAGACGAAGAACCGGCAAGCTGTCTGACATAGCGCTGCTGCGCTATAATGTAGCTCAAAATTCTGGGCGCGGTGGAGTCCATGGGGCGCACTTCCATGTAGTAAGTCAAAGCCTCGCGCGCCGCGCTATAGTCGCCTATGCGCTGCATGACAAGAGCGCGCAGCAGGTAGTAGTCGACTAAGTATGTATTTATCTTGAGCGCGCGTTCTAAATAGTCCGAAGCTCCCCAGTAGTCGCGATTGAGAAAACGCATATAAGCCTCGGTGTAATATCGCTCGGACTCGTCGAGCTGCGCGCGCGGAAACTCCGCCGCAAGGCCTGAATTCGCCGACACAAACAATGCCGTGAAAAGCAAAACCACTGCGAGAATCCTTGTGAGTATTGTAAATATTTTTTTATTTTTCATTTTTTGCCGCGTCAAAATTAAAATCCCCCTTGATACATTTGAAATTTTCAAACTTCATTATAACAAATATCAGCAGTCTAAAACACCCTATCGATAATAACAAAACAGAGAGACACCCGCCCCCTCACTCAGGCAAAATGTCTCTCTGTTTTTATATTTAAGGTTTTCCGGCAAAGACCTACTCTCCCATATGTACCCCATATAGTACCATCGGCGCTGACAGGCTTAACTTCCGGGTTCGGCATGGAGCCGGGTGTGACCCTGTCGCAAGATTCACCGAAAAACCAAATCTTACACATACTGTCTGTTTCGCTTTTAGCTTACGTTACCCTGTCATGCTTTAACGTTATACTTTCACGTTCACTGGGCGCGTCACAAACAATACGTCACTCTATATAAACCCCACACATCATAACTCCTGAAATCAAAGACAAAAACAATATGGAGAAAAAAGCTTCGACGTATTAGTATCGGTCAGCTCAACGCCTCTCAACGCTTACACCTCCGACCTATCTATCCGGTAGTCTTCCGGTCGTCTTATTTCTTGCGAACAAGGTATCTCATCTTGGAGGCGGCTTCCCACTTAGATGCTTTCAGCGGTTATCCGTTCCGAACATAGCTACTCGGCTTATGCGGCTGGCGCCACAACCGATTCACCAGCGGTTCGTCCATTCCGGTCCTCTCGTACTAAGAACAGCTCTCCTCAAATACCTTACGCCCATGGTGGATAGGGACCGAACTGTCTCACGACGTTCTAAACCCAGCTCACGTACCGCTTTAATGGGCGAACAGACCAACCCTTGGGACCTGCTTCAGCCCCAGGATGCGATGAGCCGACATCGAGGTGCCAAACCACGCCGTCGATAGGAACTCTCGGGCGAGATCAGCCTGTTATCCCCAGGGTAGCTTTTATCCGTTGAGCGATGGCCCTTCCATTCGGCACCACCGGATCACTAGCACCAACTTTCGTTCCTGTTCGACCCGTCAGTCTCACAGTCAAGCCACCTTATACGCTTACGCTCTTACGGGCGGTTTCCATTCGCCCAGAGGTGACCTTTGCGCGCCTCCGTTACTCTTTGGGAGGCGACCGCCCCAGTCAAACTGCCCGCCTGGCACTGTCCCGCATCGTGATTCAACGCTTGCGGTTAGAACTCCATCATATAAAGGGTGGTATCCCAACGTCGGCTCATCATCCACCAAAATGAATGACTCGAAGCCTCCCACCTATCCTGTGCATTACATGACAAAATCCAATACCAAGTTACAGTAAAGCTCCATGGGGTCTTTCCGTCCCACCACGGGTACCTGGCGTCTTTACCAGGACCACAATTTCACCGGGCTTACCGTCGAGACAGCGCACAGATCGTTACACCATTCGTGCAGGTCGGAACTTACCCGACAAGGAATTTCGCTACCTTAGGACCGTTATAGTTACGGCCGCCGTTTACTGGGGCTTCATTTCAAAGCTTCGGCTTGCGCCTAACCTCTCCATTTAACCTTCCAGCACCGGGCAGGTGTCAGACCCTATACTTCGGCTTACGCCTTATGCAGAGTCCTGTGTTTTTAGTAAACAGTCGCCTGTGCCTGGTTTCTGCGGCCACTCAGAGCTCCGTCCGCGAGGGACTTCACCAGAATGGCACCCCTTCTCCCGAAGTTACGGGGTTAACTTGCAGAGTTCCTTAACGATAATTCTCCCGCTCACCTTAGCCTTCTCAGCTAGCCCACCTGTGTCGGTTTCTGGTACGGGCGCGCCGATCTCTCCTTAGAAGCTTTTCCTGGCAGCGTGGCATCAATGACTTCGGCTCCCCCGAGGGTTTGCCTCCCCATCAGATCTCGTCCTTAACACCGGGGATTTCCCTCCGATGTCAGACTACATCCTTAGGCCGGGACGTCCATCACCCGACTCACTTAGCCTCCTGCGTCACTCCTTCGTCAAACGATCTCGGCACGGGACAGGAATAGCAACCTGTTGTCCATTAGCTACGCCTCTCGGCCTCGCCTTAGGTCCCGCCTTACCCTGGGCGGATTAACCTTCCCCAGGAATCCTTGGACTTCCGGTGAGTGTGTTTCTCACACACTTTGCGTTACTCATGCCAGCATTCTCACTTCCCTGCAGTCCACCAAACCTCGCCGGTTTGACTTCACCCCGCAGGGAACGCTCCCCTACCGATTAAACTTGCGTTCAATCCCTAAGCTTCGGTGCTATGCTTAGCCCCCAGTATTTTCGGCGCAACAATCCTCGACCAGTGAGCTATTACGCACTCTTTAAAGGGTGGCTGCTTCTAAGCCAACCTCCTGGCTGTCCGGGCATCGTCACATCCTTGCCACACTCAGCATAGCTTTGGGACCTTAGCTGTAGATCTGGACTCTTTTCCTTTTGACCACGAAACTTCTCTCCCGCAGTCTCACTCCCGCGCTCTTAAGTGAAGGTATTCGCAGTTTGATTGGATTTGGTACGGTCATAACCGCCCGCGTCCATTCAGAGCTCTACCCCCTTCACTAAACACGCGAGGCTGCACCTAAATGCATTTCGGGGAGAACCAGCTATCACCCAACTCGATTAGCTTTTCACTCCTATCCACAGCTCATCCGAGACTTTTTCAACAGGCTACGGTTCGGTCCTCCACCTCGTTTCACCGAGGCTTCAACCTGGCCATGGATAGATCGTCGGGCTTCGGGTCCATTGTGTGAAACTCATCGCCCTATTCAGACTCGGTTTCCCTACGACTACAGTCCTTTTAGACCTTAATCTCGCTACACACAATAACTCGCCGGCTCATTTTACAAAAGGCATACCGTCACTCCATACGATCCGAAGACCGTATAAAAGCTCCGATCGCTTGTAGGCACACGGGTTCAGGTCTATTTCACTCCCCTCCCGGGGTGCTTTTCACCTTTCCCTCTCGGTACTGATTCACTATCGGTCATCTGTCCTGTTTAGCCTTAGACCATGGTCGGCCCAAATTCAACCGGAATTTCACGTGCTCCGGCCTACTCAGGTATCTCACTGACAGGGATAAACTTTTTGCCTACGGGACTCTCACCCTCTACGGTTGGCTTTCCCAATACCATTCAACTAAATTTATCTTTTGTAACTGCCTAAAAGAGCCGCAACTCTTTCACGTAAGACCCTAATTACCCCACATACGCAACGCTTACGGGCTTACACGCATATGGTTTAGGCTGTTCCCCTTTCGCTCACCACTACTCAGAGAATCTCTTCGATTTCTTTTATATCCGGCTACTGAGATGTTTCACTTCGCCGACTCAGCCCCCGCATAGCGGGTCTCCGGCCTACGCCGGAGGGGTTGCCCCATTCGGAAACCCTCGGGTCAATGGTCGTTTGCTCCTCACCGAGGCTTATCGCAGCTTACCGCGTCCTTCGTCGCAGACAGATGCCAAGGCATCCACCGTGTGCCCTTAGTACTTTTTTCTCCATTTCGTTCTTGCCTTCTATTCAGTTGTCATGGTGCGATGGGGTAAACTAGCTTTTTACAAAACTAACTGCCCCTGCTGGTGGAGATGATCGGATTCGAACCGACGACCCATGGCTTGCAAAGCCATTGCTCTCCCACTGAGCTACATCCCCGAAAAAAAATCAGGTAAATATAAACTAAACTGGTGGGCCGAGGGGGACTCGAACCTCCGACCTCGCGGTTATCAGCCGCGTGCTCTAACCAGCTGAGCTATCGGCCCCTAATTCAAAACCAGTTCACGTAGTGGAAATCACAAAAACACAGTGCACAAGAACAAGCAAATTTTGAGCTAATTTAAATCTAATTTCCTTAGAAAGGAGGTGATCCAGCCGCACCTTCCGGTACGGCTACCTTGTTACGACTTCACCCCCCTCACCAGACACACCTTCGACGGCTCCTTCCCTTACGGGTTAGGCCACCGGCTTCGGGTACACCCAGCTCGGGTGGTGTGACGGGCGGTGTGTACAAGGCCCGGGAACGTATTCACCGCAGCTTGGCTGATCTGCGATTACTAGCGATTCCAGCTTCATGAGGTCGAATTGCAGACCTCAATCCGAACTGAGATCGGCTTTTAGGGATCCGCTTCGCCTCTCGACGTCGCTTCCCTCTGTACCGACCATTGTAGCACGTGTGTCGCCCTGGACATAAGGGCCATGATGACTTGACGTCATCCCCACCTTCCTCCACCTTGTCGATGGCAGTCCATCTAGAGTGCCCAGCTTCACCTGTTGGCAACTAAATGCAGGGGTTGCGCTCGTTGCGGGACTTAACCCAACATCTCACGACACGAGCTGACGACAGCCATGCAGCACCTGTGTATGCTCATAACCCGAAGGCTACGTCGTCGCCCTTTCAGACTTCTACCACATACATGTCAAACCCAGGTAAGGTTCTTCGGTTTGCATCGAATTAAACCACGTGCTCCACCGCTTGTGCGGGCCCCCGTCAATTCCTTTGAGTTTCAATCTTGCGACCGTACTCCCCAGGCGGAATGCTTATCGCGTTAACTACGGCACACCAGTATCTCTACTCGCACACCCAGCATTCATCGTTTACCGCTAGGACTACCGGGGTATCTAATCCCGTTTGCTCCCCTAGCTTTCGCATATTAGCGTCAGTTACCGACCAGCAAGTCGCCTTCGCCACCGATGTTCTTCCCAATATCTACGCATTTCACCGCTACACTGGGAATTCCACTTGCCTCTCCGGTACTCCAGCGCTGTAGTTTCAACTGCGAAACACGGTTAAGCCGCATCTTTTAACAGCTGACTTACAGCACAGCCTACATGCCCTTTACGCCCAGTAATTCCGGACAACGCTCGCCCCCTACGTATTACCGCGGCTGCTGGCACGTAGTTAGCCGGGGCTTATTCATGCGGTACCGTCATTTTTTTCTTCCCGCATAAAAGAACTTTACGACCCAAAGGCCTTCATCGTTCACGCGGCGTCGCTGGGTCAGGATTTCTCCCATTGCCCAATATTCCCCACTGCTGCCTCCCGTAGGAGTCTGGACCGTATCTCAGTTCCAGTGTGGCCGGTCGCCCTCTCAGGCCGGCTACCCGTCATAGCCTTGGTGAGCCGTTACCTCACCAACAAGCTGATAGGACACGAGCACCTCCCATATCGCATTGCTGCTTTAACCTCTCGGCCTATGGGGTATTAGCGTTCATTTCTAAACGTTGTCCCCCGTTATGGGATAGCTTCTCATGTTGTACTCACCCGTCCGCCGCTCCGTCCGTAATCCGTATTGCTACTTCATACGTCGTCGCTCGACTTGCATGTGTTAAGCACGCCGCCAGCGTTCGTCCTGAGCCAGGATCAAACTCTCAGCTCAATTTGAAATACTGACATCTCGCTCTCGCGAGATAAAACAAAAAACTCTCATCTGCTTATAGCTTATGCACTGTATTCTTTTATCAAGTTTCAGTTACCTGCTCTAACCACCTTGCCCTGAGCGGCAACAGGAGGTAATATAACATGACGTTTTTGAAAAAGCAACCCCCAATCGTGCAAAAAATATTCTGACTTTTAATTGGCTTTTAATTTAATCTAAAACGCTTGGGGGTTTTTTAGAATTTGCGCGTGATAAAGTATAATTTAAGAAAATAATAAATAATATATTTATATTTATGGAGGATTTATTTTGAACAGAACTCCCGTCTCGCCAAGACGACAGAGCAGGCCAGCAAGACGGCCGCGAAAAAAACGCTCTGTCTTGAAGATTATATTTTTGTTGTTTTTCCTTATGATTCTCTTGGGAATAGGCTTTGCCAGCGCGGGCATAGCTTGGTATGTCGTAAAAATATCGGACGACTTGCCGAGCACAATCGAGATGATGGCCTACAAAAACAGCGAGCCCAGCGTCATCTACGACCGCAATGGAGAGGTGATAGCCCGACTCTTCATCGAAAACCGCACGTCGCTTCAGCTCGGGCAGGTTTCCCCTTGGCTCATCCACGCCGTCTTGGCCGCTGAGGACTCGGCCTTCTACCAACACGGAGGCTTCAGGGTCACGTCCATACTCCGCGCCCTTTGGATGGACATCGTCGTGCGCGACAAAATGCAGGGCGCGAGCACCATAACGCAGCAGCTCGCCCGTAACCTCTTCCTGACGCAGGAAAAGAGCATAGCGCGTAAAGTCAAAGAAATAATAATAGCCATACGCATGGAAAAACTTTTCTCTAAAGATAAAATCCTCGAAATGTACCTCAACACGATAAACTTCGGACGTGGCGCTTGGGGCGCGGAGACGGCGGCGCGGACGTACTTCGGCTGCTCGGCCTCCGAGCTCGACATAGCGCAAAGCGCCATCATAGCCGGCCTCATAGCCGCGCCCGGGCGATATAACCCCTTAAGCAACCTACAAAACGCTAAGTCGAGGCAAAACTATGTCCTGGGACGTATGGAGGCTCTCGGCTGGATAACCTCCGCGCAGAGAAAAAACGCATACGACGAAAAACTCGTCTTCAAGCACATCCCAAACAGAGTCGAAGAATACAACTTAGCCCCCTATTTCGTGTCGCACATATTGTTCAACGATCTTTTGCCCCGTTACGGAACCGATTTGGTCTACTCGGGCGGCATGAAGATATACACAACTTTGGATCTGCAAATGCAGAACAAGGCGCAGGAGGCAATTTCGTCGCTTAAAAGTCAGGGCGCGCTTGTATGCTTGGCGGCTGAGACGGGCGAGGTATTGTCGCTCGTAGGGGGTAGGGACTTCAACGAAAGCAAGTTCAATCGCGCCACTCAGGCGTTTCGTCAGCCGGGATCGAGTTTCAAACCCGTGGTCTACGCCGCCGCGCTGGAAGGCGACATCATGCCCTCAGACCACTTCATGGACACGGCATTGGTGTTCGAGAACAAGGGCGGCAACGGCAGAAGCTGGTCGCCAAAGAACAGTGATGGCAAATATCACGGAGAGGTCACGGTTCAGCGCGCCCTGAGCAGCTCCTACAATACTATAGCGGTACGCGCCGCGGCCTACATAGGCACGGAGCCGATAGTGAACATGGCCCGCGCTATGGGCATAACATCAGAACACCTGCCGAACGACCTCTCCGTGGCGCTCGGCGCGGCGAGCGTGACGCCCCTTGAGATGGCCGTCGTTTTCAACTGCTTCACAAACGGGGGCAAAAGGATTTCACCAATTATGATACGCGAGATACGAAGCGGCAACGGAGATATTCTCGAGTCTCACGCGCCCCAGCCTATGCAGACCGTGAAACCCGAAACGGCCTACGTTTTACGCTCTATGATGTTTGACGTGGTAAACGGCGGGACGGGAGGGAGGGCGCGCGTCCCAAATCACGAGACGTTCGGTAAAACAGGCACGTCAAACGATTTTATTGACGCGTGGTTCATCGGCGGTATTCCCGGCCTGACGACGGCCATATACGTCGGCAACGACAATCACAAAACCCTCGGGCGCAACCAGACCGGGGGCGTGGCCGCCGCGCCGGCTTGGAAGATGTTCATGGAGTTTGCCGCGACACGCCTGCAGTCTCCCGAAAAGTTCGCCCCTCCGCCGGCCTGGGTGGAGGTCGAATCTGTCAAAATTTGCCGCGACACGGGCTTTTTAGCGCGTAAGGGCTGCCACACGGTGAACCTTTTAATGCCGATTGGCACGGCCCCCTCGTCCGAGTGCCCGTTGCATGGCGGCGACTATACGGTCGCCCGCGAGGACCCGAACGCGCCGCGCCTCTATCTGATAGAGCAGGACGACGTCGTCCCCAGCGAGACTATACCCAACGAAATCGAGCCTCCTCGGCCAGCGCCTCAGTACACCCAGCCGGTGCCGAGTGAACCCGCGTATCGCCAAGACCCAAGCCCGGCGGACGTCATAGAGGAGCGTTATCAGAAGCTATTGCGGGAATATGGGATATCTAAGTGAAACGGAGGAATAATTTGTGGAAAAACACAAAATCATTTCGCTCAAAAGTCAATTTGACGCCATTACACAGACGATTGATGAGAATGACGTTGAATTTTGGTACGCTCGTGACTTGATGCCGCTGCTCGGATACCAACGGTGGGAAAATTTCGATGTGGCGATAGAACGTGCCATCACGAGTTGTGAAACCATAGGTAAAGCGTATTCAGACCATTTTCGTGAGGTCACGAAAATGGTTGTTATCGTTTAGAGGCGGGAAAAGTTAAATTGAGAACTGAGAAATATCTATATTAAGCTTTAAAAAGGCGCAAATTAAAAGTCTGACTTTTAATTTGCGCCTTAATTTGCTACTTCTCTAAAACGCCGGACACAAAATCCACGAGCCCCTGCTCCACTTCGTCTCTTAAACCTAATTCGTTATGAATTTCGTGACGGTATCCCGAATAGGCGCGGACCTGTACTTTATTTCCGGAAGCCGCGAGTAAGTTCGCTACATGATACAGGCCCTCTCCATAGTTGCCGCAAGGGTCCTGATCTCCCGAGATCAGATATACCGGGATTTTGGACGGCACCATCTCAGCCCACCGCTCGTTTTCGATAAATCCGTAGAGCCGCACAAGGTCCCATACCAACTGAATGGTGACGTTAAATGTATTGAACGGGTCGCCGGCGTGATCCTCAACGACGCGGCGATCGTTGGCGATCCAGTCAGACGGGCTTGCGGCGTTCTCAAAGCGCTCGGTCATACCGATAAAAACTTTGCCAAACCACTTATCGGCCGGCTGGTAGGGATCGGCCTCAAAAGCGGCCTTGAAAGCCGGGTCGTTGAGCTCGATATCACAGCCCTTCATTTGGGACACCAAGCCGCACAGCATAAGGCCGGCGATGTCGTCGCCGTGATGCGCGGCATAACCGCGGGCCAGCATGGAACCCCAACTGTGACCGAAAATAAAGTAGCTGACTCCCGGATAGTCGGCGGCGGCTATGTCATGCAAAGAACGCTCGTCCTTTATGTATGTCTCGTAGTCAATGGAATGGGGATCTCCCAGCGTGCCGCTGTCGAAGCCCGTCTTCCCATGTCCGATATGGTCGTCGGCATAGACGGCAAAACCCGCCGCCTGAAATTTGCCGATCATATGCAAGTATCTGCGCGAGTGCTCCCCAAACCCGTGGATAATTTGAACAATAGCGCGGGGCTTTCCAAGGGGACTATAGGCCCAAGCCTTCACTGTATCCCGGCCGTTGGCCGACGCAAAGCTGATCTCTTTAATTGACACTTCAAATCCCTCCCAATATTTTAAACCCGTTTTCAAATATAACATATTCCGCAAAAAAATCCTTTTCATAAACGTTTTCTGTTATATTATAGAAAGCAAACGAGTTATAATTATATTTATATTGAATTTATGCTCAGATATGGAGGGAATCACTATGAAAAAGTTTGTTTGCACCATTTGCGGTTATGTACATGAGGGGAACGAGCCGCCGGCAAGCTGTCCGACCTGCAAAGCCCCAACGTCGAAGTTTGAGGAGCAGAAAGCCGGGCTCGCCTGGGCCGACGAGCATCGCATCGGCGTAGCCAAGGATGTGGACAAAGAAGTCATTGAGGGACTTCGCGCCAACTTCACCGGAGAATGCACCGAGGTTGGCATGTATCTCGCCATGAGCCGCCAGGCCGACCGTGAGGGTTATCCGGAGATCGCCGAGGCTTACAAGCGTTACGCCTATGAAGAAGCCGACCACGCCTCTCGCTTTGCGGAGCTGCTTGGCGAGGTTGTCCACGCGGACACGAAGAAGAACCTCGAGCTTCGCGTAGAGGCCGAGAACGGCGCCACCGCCGGCAAGAAGAAGCTGGCGACCCTCGCCAAAGAGAAGGGCTACGACGCCATTCACGACACAGTCCATGAGATGTGCAAGGACGAAGCGCGCCATGGCTGCGGTTTTCAGGGTTTGCTGAAGCGCTACTTCTAAAACCATTTTTTATCAAATTTCATTAAATTTCATTAAATTTCATTAAATTTCATTAAATTTCATCAAATTTCATCAAATTTCATCAAACAACAACAATAGAGACGCCCAATTTGGGCGTCTCTATTGTTGTCTTTCAGCGCTTCAGCCCCTTAGCTCCCGTATCGCTGAAGTTTGACAAGATATTCGTGTCAAAAGAATGCACCACGCCAGTCTCGTCGCGCTCGCGCTTCAACGCCAGCTCGATTATCATGTCGAGAAGCTCTTTATAAGGCATACCGACGGCCTCCCACAGGTAAAACGAAAGAGACCCAGGGATTGTATTCAGCTCGTTGACCCAGATTTCGCCGCTTCTCCCGTCCAGCAGAAAATCGACTCGCGCCACGCCGCAGCACCCCAAAGCCTGAAAAGCCCTGCCGGCAAAAGATCGGATTTTGTCCCGCTGCTCTTGGGTTATATCCGCCGGCAGCTTTCTTTTGGCGGAGACCATGCCTTTAGCGCCTCCGTCCTTCGCGCCGCCCGAGTATTTGTCGTCGTAACCCAAAACATCTTGGCTCAATATAGGCTCCTCGCACTCAGATGACATAGCGAATTCCGAGTCGCCGAGCACCGCGCAGTTTATCTCTTTGAGGTTTTGGACGGCCGGCTCGACAAGCGCGGTATTCGTATAATAAAAAGCCCCCTCTAATCCATCCTTAAGCTCCGATTCGTCATTGCCTACGGATATGCCGACGCTTGAGCCGAGGTTGAGAGGCTTGACGACGACGGGGAATTTGAATTTATCCAAAATTTCCTTTATGACTTGCGCTTTATCCTTGAAGAAAGAGCGAGCCGGAACTTTGTGGCAGTCCAAAACGGGTAAGCCGGCGTCGCGAAGCAAAACCTTCGTTATATATTTATCCATCCCGACAGCCGAAGCTGTGACGTCGCACCCGACAAACGGCAATGACAGGCTCTTGAGGTACCCTTGCAGCACACCGTCCTCCATACTGGTGCCGTGCCCGACCGGAAACGCCACGTCTATTGTGCGAACTATATTCGAGCGGAACTTTTTAATGGGATACCGCATAAGCAAAACGCGCCCTTTTTCCCTTACGGCCGTCACTCTGAGGCTTTTCTTCAAAAGGGAAGGTATGTCGCGGTACGCTCTTATTTCGGATAGCGAGTTGCCTATGTACATCTTCCAGTCTTTGGATATATAGACCGGGAAAACGTCGTATTTTATCCTGTCGAAATTATTGATCGCCTGCATGGCGGATATTATAGAGACCTCATGCTCGACGCTCGCTCCGCCAAAAAACACACCTACACTGATTGTCATACGCATCACCCCATCAACAAATCAATAATTATCCGGCAAATCGTTCTCCAACAAAACTATTTTCGCATATCGCCCCGCATCTATCAAATTTATTTTTTCAAAAGCCAAAGACAAACTCTCCGAGACGAATATCTTTTCCGCTTCATAACCCGCGTCGCGCAGACCGGCAAAAATGCTTTTTATCCGGTTTGCGCGCCCCTCGCCGACCAAGATCACAAAGTCGCACACCTCGGCCGCCTGCGCGCCGAAACGCCTGTTGAGCTCGTCCTCTTTTTCACCCAGTTCCACCATGCCGGGCGTCACTAAAATCTTGAAATATCCGTCGAACAAAGAGAGCGCGGACAGCGCGGCTTGCGCGCCGTTCGGGTTCGAGTTGTAGGCGTCGTCGATTATAGCGAGGCGGGCGTTGCGGAGCAACTGAAGCCTGTGCGGAACGGGTTCGAGCCTCGCCACGCTGATCACTATATCGGTTCTCTCCACGCCCAAATTGTCCGCGACGGCCACGGACGCCAAGATATTGGTGACGTTTGGAACGCCTATAAGCTGCGTCTCGAAGGTACGCTCCTCCCCGTCTGGAAAGGCGACCGTAAAGACAGAGCCCTTCAGCGATACGCTCAGATTGAAGGCTCTGTATATATTTTCGCGCGCCTCGCCGCGCGCGTCCGACACAGACCACCTCACAATCGTTTGCGGAAGAGGGCAAGAGCCGTCGCTGACGCGCTCTTGAATGAATTCGTTGTCTATATTCAAAAAGAGAAGCCCGTCGCGGGGCAGCGCGTCGGCCAGCTCGAACTTCGCCTTTACGATATTCGACACGGCCCCGAAGGACTCCAAGTGCTGTTCGCCTATGGACGTAATGACTCCGAAGCCGGGGTTTACGATATCGCATATCTCTTTGATGTCGCCGCGCTTTCTCGCCCCCATCTCGCATATAAAAATATCGTGCGCGGGACTCAGATACGAGCGTATCGTTTTCACAACGCCGAGCGTCGTGTTGTAGCTTTCGGGCGTCATCAAAACATTGAACTCCGACGCGAGTACCTTCCGCAAAAAATTCTTGACGCTCGTCTTGCCGTAACTTCCCGTGACGCCTATGACGCGAAGATTCGGCATGCTCTTCAATATCTTCTTGGCGTCCTCGATATACCATCGGTTTATAGCCCGCTCAAACGGAGCGTTCAGGAGGTTTGAGAGAAGCGGAAAAATCGGAGCGGAGAGCGCCGCGACGGCGGCGAAAGCAAGCGCGCAAAAGGCGCCCGAGTGAAACGAAACAGCCATGCCCGCAAGCAGGACAACGAGGTGAGTCGCGAACATACGCAGCATCCTGGGCGTGTAAACCAAGGGCTTCTTTGCCGCCGCGCGCATAGGCGACCAGGCGTTAGCGAGGTTGCGCGAAAACCAGGCTATTTGGACGCCTGTTTTATAAGAATTGAGCTGAAAGATATGATAACCGCGCAGCGATATGGACAGATGGCACAAAATAAGCAAGGCGGCCAAAAGCACATAGAGAGAGAACAGCGTCATACTCAAGGTCACACCCTCTCGATATTCAAAAAAGAATCCAGCGCGCGGCCGAAAATCCCGCTTTGCTCGAGAAACGAATAATGCCCCGCTCCGCGCAAGACGACAAGCCCGGCGTCCGGGATGAGCCTCTCCATGACGCGCGCGTCGTCCAAAGGCGTAGCGGTGTCGTTTTCTCCCCACACCAAAAGAGTCGGACAGGATATAAAAGGCAAACACGGCGTCAACTCCTCGGACACGACCTTCACTAAGCATTCTCGCATAAGAGGGCTCGCGTTTCGGTAATCGGAAGATCCGTTTTTCATGCGCCATTTCTCCAAAATTTCAGGATATTTTTTTTGAATTATATTTATTGATAAAATTCGCTTGACTGTTTTATAGAAAATACCCTTGATTTTACGCATAGTCGTTTTTTGAGGGCGAATGCCGGCGCTGTCTATCAAAATTATCTTGGGTATTTCAAGCCCGGCCCTGTCGGTCTCCCGCCGGGCGGCCAATTTTATCGCTATACGTCCGCCGAAGGAGTGCCCTATCAAAACCGCGCTTTTCACACCCCTGTCAGCCAAAAAACTCAGCACAAAATCGGCGTAGTCATCGACGCCCCAAGCGGCGGGCGGCTCTTCGCTCGCCCCGAAGCCCGGCAAGTCAAGAGCGCATACGCGCATCGTTTCTTTAATCCGCTCCATAACAGGTAAAAAGTAAGAATAATCCACGCCCCAACCATGCAGAAAAACGACGGTCAAGCCGCCGCGAAGTTCGGCTTCGCCGGTGTCGTAATAATTTATATTTATTCCGTTTATGCTTATACCCATGCGCTCACCGAACGGGGAAATTATAGTACCAATCGGGATGAGGCTCTCGCACAAGCGAAAAATGCCACCACTCGGTGATATACTCGGCGAACCCCGAAGAGCACATGGCGTCCCTCAAGTACGTACGGTTTTGTTTTTGGGCGGGCGTGATAGCCCTCGTTATTATATGAGAACGTTGATCCATAAAGTCAAATATAGAGCCCATATCGAGTTCCTGGCTGGTTTTTTCGTCAACGAGAGTGAGGTCTACGGCGTTTCCGCGCGAGTGCGCGGATTTTGGCGTGACATACCCCGTTTCCAGAAGATCTTTTTTGTTTATGTTGGGATAATGAATCGGTTTGCGGCGAATGTCTTTTTCATCGGAAAGCCACTGAACCATGTCATCGACGGCGCTCTGCGGGCGATACCCGTCGAATATTTTCATGATAAGCCCCCGTCTGCGCAGCAATTTCGCCGCCTGAACGCAAGCCTCGGCAGCCTTTTTGCCAAGTATGACAAGAGGGCGATCATAGCCGTCAATAGGCCGTCCTATGAAATTATCGGTTCCCCAGTATTTCGCGTCTATGACACAATCCTCTATATATTCATCTATGTAGACAAAATCATCCGGGGCTCCCTGTTTGAGGACTCCCGCCACGCTGACGTTTGTTTTCATTAAGGCACACCCCCCGCGCGGAACAGCGACACACAGTTTTTAATTATACACTAAGCATGAGTCTATGCAAAAACAGAGACGCCCAAATTGGGGCGTCTCTGCCGAGATTTACTATATGTCTTGATCCGGGTCTAGTACATGCCGTCCATTCCGCCCATGCCTCCGGGCATTCCGCCGGGCATTCCGGCTTCCTTCTTCTCCGGTTTGTCAGCTACGATGCCCTCGGTGGTCAGAACCATCGCGGCGATAGAGCCGGCGTTCTGGAGCGCGGAGCGGGTGACTTTCACGGGGTCGATGATACCGGCCTCGACCATGTCGATATATTCGCCGGTGGCGGCGTTCAGGCCATGTCCAACCTTGAGTGTCTTGACTTTCTCGACGACCACGTCGCCCTGCGCGCCGGCGTTCTCGGCGATGAGGTAGAGAGGGGCCTTGAGAGCGGTGAGCACTGCTTTAGCGCCCGTCTTGACGTCGCCCTCCAGCTTGGCCACAAAGGCCTCGAGAGCCACCGCGCTGTTCAGAGCTGCCACGCCGCCTCCGGCGACAATACCCTCTTCAACAGCGGCACGCGTCGCGTTGAGCGCGTCTTCTATACGGTGCTTGAGCTCCTTCTGCTCGGTCTCGGTAGCGGAACCGACCTGAATGACGGCCACGCCGCCGACCAGCTTGGCGAGGCGCTCCTGAAGTTTCTCCTTGTCGTAGTCGGAGGTGGAATCCTCGATTTCCTTCTTTATCTGAGCGGCGCGCTTACGAATTTCGTCGGGGTTGCCAGCGCCGTTGGTGATGGTGCTGTCCTCTTTGGTAATACGAATCTTCTTGGCCTTGCCAAGCATAGAGAGCTCGGTGTTCTCGAACTTCAGGCCGACTTCCTCGCTGATGACCTGTCCGCCGGTGACGATGGCGATGTCCTGAAGCATAGCCTTGCGGCGGTCGCCGAAACCGGGCGCCTTGACGGCCGCAACCTGCATGACGCCGCGAAGTTTGTTGACCACAAGGGTGGCAAGAGCCTCGCCCTCGACGTCCTCGGCGATAATGACAAGAGGCTTGCCGGTCTGCACGACCTTCTCGAGTACGGGAAGCAGGTCTTTGATGCTGTTGATTTTGCCGTCATGGATAAGAATGTAGGCGTCGTCGAAAGCGGTCTCCATTCTCTCGCTGTCCGTGACCATATAGGGGCTGATATAGCCTTTGTCAAACTGAAGACCCTCGACCATCTCAAGCGTCGTTCCGACGGTCTGGCTGTCCTCTACCGTGATGACGCCCTCTTCGCCCACCTTGGACATAGCCTCGGAGATAAGCGCGCCGACCGCTTTGTCGTTGGCGGAGATGGAGGCGACCTGCGCGATTTTATCCTTATCTTTGACTGGGATGGCCTTCTTCTTGAGGTCCTCGACCACGAAGTCGATGGCCTTCTCGATGCCCTGACGCATCTGCATTCCGTTGGCGCCGGCGGCTACGTTTTTCATGCCTTCGCGGATTATGGCGCGGGAGAAAATCGTGGCGGTGGTGGTGCCGTCTCCGGCGATGTCGTTGGTCTTGGACGCGACTTCTTTAAGAAGCTGAGCGCCGGCGTTCTCGAACGGGTCCTCGAGGTCTATCTCTTTGGCGATAGTCACACCGTCGTTGGTTATCGTAGGAGAACCGTATTTCTTCTCGATGACAACGTTGCGCCCCTTGGGCCCAAGCGTCACGCCGACCGTGTCGGCAACTTTATCTATACCGCGAAGCATCGAGCGGCGGGCTTCCTCACCAAAAGAAAGAATTTTAGCCATAATTATTTACCTCCTAATTTGTCAGTCAAAAATGTAACGCAAAATAGTAACGGAAAAACGTGAACGTCTACTTGTGATCAACGATGGCGAGAACATCGCGCTCGCTGAAGATAACGAGCTCGTCGCCGTCTACCTTGATCTCTGTGCCGGCGTACTTGCTGAAGATGATGCGGTCTCCGACTTTGACCTCGACCGGCAGCTTCTGCCCGTTGTCTAAAACCTTGCCGGAGCCTACGGCCAAAACTTCTCCCTCGGTTGGTTTCTCTTTCGCCGTATCCGGCAAAACGATGCCGCCCTTAGTCTTCTCCTCGCGGGTAAGAACCTTCACGACTATCCTGTCTCCAAGTGGCTTGAGATTCATATAAAACGACCTCCTCATATTTTTATATTAGCAGTCCTCTTTGAAGAGTGCTAATTGCTTCCAAGTGACATAATAACCGATTGAGAACAGAAAACAATACGTAAAATTACTTAGTCTTTGCCCCGCAGATTGACTTGGGATTGATTGTGATAAGGCTTATGGCGACTTATAATAAAAATGTCCGGAGCATACGCAAGTCCATAAGGGCATCGTGCGCCTCCTAATTAAGAAAGGCTATTCTCCAAGGATACAGACTGATACGTCACACAGAGGGGCGAGGCAATGGAAGTATTCGATAACATCAATAAAACCGTCAAAGATGATTTGACCGTTACAATCGAAAAAGACAGCCGCCTTTCGATAGCCGCCGCCTGTTTCTCTATCTATGCCTATCAGGTGTTGAAGAAACAACTTGATGGCGTTGGTGAACTGCGTTTTATTTTCACCTCTCCCGCGTTTGTGACAGAGAAAGCCCCGAAAGAAAAGCGCGAGTTTTATATACCGCAGCTCAACCGTGAGCGCAGCCTGTACGGTACGGAGTTTGAAGTCAAGCTCCGCAACGAGCTATCTCAAAAGGCCGTTGCCCGTGAGTGCGCGGATTGGATTCGGAAGAAAGCCCGCTTTATGTCTAATATTACCAACGAAAACATGAACGGATTCTTGAATGTCGCGACTGAGAAAGAGCGGTTCACTTATATGCCGATGAATGGTTTTACAACAGTGGACATAGGTTGCGAGCGCGGCAACAACGCCTACAATATGATTACAAGGCTTGAAACGCCCGCGAGCGACCAGTTTCTGGCTTTGTTCGACCAAGTGTGGAACGACACGAAACGCCTGCGAGATGTTACCAATGATGTCATCGACAGCATAACGGCGGCATACAAGGAGAACCCAGCCGACTTTCTTTATTTTTTCACGTTATATAACATCTTCAGCGAGTTTTTAGAGGACATTACCGAGGACAATCTGCCTAATGAAGCGACAGGCTTTAAGGAGAGCTGTATCTGGAACGAACTGTACAGCTTTCAAAAGGACGCGGCGCTTGCGATAATCAGCAAATTGGAGCAGTACAATGGCTGTATTCTTGCCGATAGCGTGGGACTTGGCAAGACTTTTTCGGCGTTAGCGGTTATCAAGTATTACGAGAACCGCAACCGTAATGTGCTCGTGCTCTGCCCGAAGAAACTCAGTGATAACTGGAGAACATTCAGGGAAAACTACAAAAATAACCCCATAGCCAAAGACAGGCTTCGTTATGATGTGTTGTTTCACACCGACCTAATGCGCGAGCACGGCCTTTCCGGCGGTATTGACCTCGACAAGATAAATTGGGAGAATTACGACCTCGTTGTGATAGACGAGTCACACAACTTCCGCAACGGCGGCGAGGTTTACGGCGAGGACAGAAAAGAGAATCGCTATCTGCGTCTTTTGAATCGCGTCATTCGCGGAGGCGTAAAAACAAAAGTGCTTATGCTATCGGCAACGCCTGTGAATAACCGCTTTACCGATTTGCGTAATCAATTGCGCCTTGCTTACGAAGGCGACCAGACGCTTATCAACAAAAAACTGAACGTCTCGAAGCCTATCGACGAGATTTTCAAGAACGCTCAAACCGTTTTCAACAAGTGGAGCAAACAGGATGACCGCAAGTCCGAAAATTTGCTAAAGCAGCTCGATTTCGACTTTTTTGAAGTGCTTGACAGCGTGACGATTGCCCGTTCGCGCAAGCACATTCAAAAATATTACGGGTCACCTCTAAAAACCCATTAAATCATTTCTATATTGCCGGCAATGATGCTTTTACGGAACTTGCGAGGTAAAAGTTGTTATTCTTACCTCTGTCGATATGGATTTTGTGGTGTTTCGCAGCTTGA
>BOCC01000008.1 GCA_026002715.1 Synergistales bacterium | reverse complement strand
TAGACTACAAAACCCCTTCTGAAGTCTACCCAACTATAGGTGGAGATGGAGCGCCGTCAAAGGCAGGAGCTATTTCTCTTAAATCCGTCGCATAATGGTCTTGACAGATGGGGCCACTGTAGTCTTCTTCTGTTCATTATGTAGTATAATACAGCTATACCGTATGTTTAACATAAAAAACAGGAGACCTGAACGAAAAATGACAGAGTTTGCCGAGAAAATAGTGAATAAAGCCGTTTCGCTGAACTTCGAAAAATGCGGCATAATCGGCGTGGACGCGATGAAAGGATATGGCGAAAAACTCGCGAACCGCATCGAACGTTTCCCGGAAACGGAGAAAATGCTGCGGAACTTCGCGCACTTCGCCGATCCTCGTCAAAAGTTCCCCTGGGCCAAGTCCGTAGTAATATGCTCGTGGCGCGTGGGCGTCTATCGCATCCCCTACAATCTAAATGGCCTGATAGGAAAGCATTATCTGGTGGACGGGCGGCGGAATAAAGCCGCAGACGCCTATCGCGGCAACATGCTCCTCGAGAAATATATGACTGACGAACTTCACATGCATGCCGCGTCCGCCCACGACTCAGGGATAACGTCCTGCCGCTGGGCGGCGATGTCCGCCGGAATAGGAAGCATCCGCAAAAATAATTTCTTCTACGGAGACCACGGCTCATACTACGCGCTGTCGGCGTTTTTGATAGACCAGGATCTCGAGTATATACACACCCCGACGCACAAACCCTGTTCCGACAGCTGTAACCTGTGCGTAAAGAACTGTCCGACCCGCTCGCTTGCGGAGCCATACGCTATGTGCAGCTTTGCCTGCGTCTCGTACCTGACAAATAAATGTTACGACAATGGGGCGTTTGCGCCTCTGAGCTCCGAGATTGGCGGCTGGATATACGGCTGCGACGTCTGCCAGGACGTCTGCCCGCACAATAAGGGAGAATGGCTTGGAGACAGGGATTTCCCCGGCCTCGACGAGCTCGCCGGCGAGATTTCGCCTGAGAAAGTTGTAATGATGGACTATGAATATTTAAGAAACGTCATATCCCCGAAGTTCTGGTATATAGCTCCCGATGACGTATGGGTTTGGAAGCGCAACGCCCTGAACGCCATGCGCAACGGTCGAGACAAACGCTACGAGGCGGCGATAATTTCCGCCTGCTCAGACGAAGACGGGCGCGTCCGAGCGATAGCCGAAGACATGAAAAACGGCAGTGGCAAAAACGCGGAAAGAAAATGAACGCAAAAAAATGTCCGGTCGGAGCGTAGGCGACCGGACATTTTTTAAATGCCCGTCAGGGAGAGCTTCTCTGAGAGCTTCTCTGCGGAGGTAGAATAGCCACGGACGCGCAGCCCAAGAGCTGCGCGTTGTACGCCCCTCCCCGGTTTTTGCGGCTTAATGCTCCGCGGCGTACTCTTTTATCTGCTTGTGCCAAGCGTCGGTGTCGTGCACCTGCGCAAACGTCTCCTCGCCAAGCAGCAAGTCTCCGATATGCCTCGGTTTCTTTCCTCCGATATGCATAGACTTTATGCAGGACACGCAGTAAACGACGACGTCCTGACAGGGCATGGAGTCGGCGCGCTCTTTCATTTTTTTGTGAACTTCTTCCAAGGGTATGCTCTGATGAAAACTGTCTCCGCAACATATCGACTCTCCGGAGTGAGCGGCGGCCTCTTCGATTTCGACGTTCATCTTTTTGAGGAGGCTCCGAACCGCTTTGTGAACTTGCGGCTTGTCTCTTATCGGACAAGGGTCGTGAATGGACACGCGCAATCCGTTGTAGTCCGGGTAGTCGAACGCGTCGAGACTATCCAAGACCTCCCATAACGAAACCGTGGAGACGCCTTCGTAGAGAGTGCCGAAGCGCCTGTAACACCCGGCGCATACATTGACTATGACAGAGCCTTTTTCGACTTTCGGCTCGTGATGACAGCATATTTTATGCAGTTCGATATTCGGCTCATAATGCTTTTGCAGATACCTGAAAAACGCGTCCTCAGAGCTTGGCTTATAAATACTCAACGCACAGCCTGGGTTGAAATAAGTTTTCCCCATGTTCTTGTTGGCATCCTCTCTTAATTATTATCCAAACTTAATTATTACCCAAACTTAATTATTACCCAAACTCCATTTTAACATTGACCGAATCAAAAACACGGCAGCCGCGCATAGCGTCAATTTGGCATGTCCGGCGAGAGCAGTGCAACGATGTCGGCTGGGTCGGAACCGGCGAAGATGGAGCCGGTGTCGAAACCGTCTACGGCCTGCGCGACGCCCGCTTTCGTGTACGGGCGCCCGACGAGTCTCGACAGGAGATGCCCGTATTCTCCGCTGCCAAAGTAATCTCCGCGGAACGAACATTCGGCGATTTTTCCATCGTCGGCTACCAAGAAGGCCTCGACCCCGCCCCAGGGGAAACGCATTTTTTTGCGCTCCGTGAAGCGTGGAGACTCGCCGTAGTTCCACTCCCACGCGGAGTATTTGCCCGCCCTCAGATTTTCCACCTCGTCCAAGGCGTCTTTGTCCAGCGTCAGAGACGTCAAACCCTCGATGTTTTGCCGCAGGCGATCTTGAAACTCCGCAACGGTAAGAGGAGCCGGCAGGTGGGGCTTGATGTTCCCCACCCTGCCGCGAATGGATTTGACGGCTTTGCTCTGAAATTTGTCCTGGGAGGGGCGCAGCGCCTCCGAGAGAATCTCCAAGTTGGCGTCGTAAAGAAGCGTTCCATGATGCAACACGACGCCGCTTCGGCGAAACTGAGCTCCGCCGGATACCTTCTTGCCGCCGATAGCGAGGTCGTTGCGCCCGGACAACTCCGCCGGAACCCCCATAGCCGCGAGAGCCCGGATAATAGGCCCTGTGAACAACGCGAAATCGAAGTCCAAGGACAAGTCCGGGACGACGAAGCTGTAGTTGATGTTCCCCAGGTCATGGTACACCGCCCCGCCGCCGGAGTTCCGGCGTACCACGTGTATGCCGCGCTCCTCCACAAACGAAGCGTTGATCTCCTCAAGGGTGTTCTGAAAACGCCCGACTATGATGGACGGTTCGTTCTGCCACAGCATGAAAAATTGAGAGCCGCCGCGCGCGGCCCGGAGGCAGAGATATTCCTCCAGCGCCAGATTGTATTGAGGTTTTGTGCTCTCGTTTTCAATCGCGTACATGTCTATCCGCGCTCTGCGAAGACGTTCGACGCGGCCTCGGCCAGAGATTCGTAAACGGTGGGGTGCGCGTGAATTGTATTTACCAGATCTTCCGGCGTGCCCCCGAAATGGAGGGCGAGCGCCGCCTCCGAGATCATCTCCGTCGCTGGGCCGCCGGCCATATGGACGCCCAGGATTTTTTTCGTGTCCTCGTCGGCGATGACTTTCATCATGCCGCTGTTGTCGCCGGTTATCATACTTTTGCCGTTCGTAGCCAGCGCAAACCGCCCAACCCGGATTTTATGGCCTTTTTTCTCCGCTTCTCTCTCGGTCATTCCCACGGAGGCCAGCTCGGGCGACGTGTAGACGCACCCCGGGGTCGTGGCGTAATCCATCGTAGTCTGGCCCCCAAGTATGTTCTCCGCCGCGACCTCTCCCTCCTTAGAGGCCACGTGAGCCAGCATATAGGAATTCACGCAGTCCCCTATGGCGTAGACGCCCGGTACGTTCGTCTCCATATGAGCGTCGGTCACGACGCGCCCGCGTTCGGTCTTTACGCCCAGCGCGTCGAGCCCGAGACCTTCGGTGTAGGGGCGGCGTCCCTTGGCGACCAGCAGTTTTTCGGCTTCGATTTTCTTCTCGTCTTTTGGGTCCGCCGCAGATTCGATAATGATTTCCAATCCCTCTTTACCTAAACCTTCCTTACCCGACGCCACGCTCTTGACGGAGTATCCTCTGTGAAAAGTCACGCCTTTTTTCTCCAAAGCCTTGCGCAGAATGACGGCGGACTCAGGATCCATGCTCCGCAAAATTTCCGGCGACGTCACGACCACCGTGACTTTCGTTCCGAAGGAGGCGAAGGCCGCGGCGAACTCCATGCCTATGACGCCTCCGCCGGATATGAGCATGGACGGCGGCGGCGCGTCAAGCGACAGCGCCTCGTCGCTGGTGATGACGCCACCCAAGTCGAAGCCGGGGGTGTCGGGGACGTCTGGCTCTGAACCGGTCGCTATGATGAGCGCGTCCGCCTCAAACGTTCGCTCCCCCACCGCCACAGTAAAGACGCGTCGCGTAGTGTCTTTACCTGTAATGACGGCCATGCCCTCGACGTATTCGACGCCGTTGCTTTTGACGAGTTCGAGCGTACCGGCCGCGAGGCGCGAAACGGTCATGGCCTTGCGCTTCATGAGGGCGGTCCAGTCAAGACGCGGGTTGTCCACGAGAACGCCTATGCGTTTGGCGTCCGATTTAAGGGAGTTCAGCAGCTCGGCTGAGTGGAGCAGGACCTTCGTTGGTATGCAGCCCACGTTTAGGCAGGTCCCCCCAATAGCCTTTTTTTCGATGAGCGTGACGGCAGCCCCGAGACGGGCGGCGCGCGCCGCCGCGACGTATCCGCCCGGCCCGGCGCCGATCACGACGACGCGTTTGCGGTCCATGTTACGCTCCATATTTCAAGCCTTTTGGCCCTTTAGAATCAGCTTGCGGGCGGCCTGCACCTCGTCCGGACGGGAAATAGTGGTGTTGTGAGGGCTGTTTTTCACCCCTTCGGGGTTGGCCTTGACCTCCTCGGCTATCGTCTTCATGGCGTCGATGAACCCGTCAAGATCGTCCTTGGACTCGGTCTCGGTCGGCTCTATCATTATCGCCCCGTCCACCACCAACGGGAAGTACACTGTCGGCGGATGATACCCCAAGTCTATAAGCCGCTTGGCGATGTCCATCGTCGTAACGCCGCTTCGATGCTGAATCCCATCGTTGAAGATGCACTCGTGCATACTGGGCTGCGGGAAAGGCAGGTTATAAACGTCCTTCAAGCTCGCCTTGATGTAGTTGGCGTTCAGCACGGCCTGTTCTGTAACGTCTTTCAGGCCCTTGCCGAGGGTTCTGGTGTAAGCGAGCGCGCGGACGAGAATGGCGAAGTTGCCGTAAAACGCGTGCAGACGCCCTATGGAAAGCGGAGCGTCCGAAACCAAGGTGTAACGGTCGCCGTCTTTTTTGACGCGCGGAATCGGCAGGAAGGGTTCCAAAATATCGCGCGCCACGACCGGGCCGGCTCCGGGGCCTCCGCCGCCGTGAGGCGTGGAAAAGGTCTTGTGCATGTTCAGGTGCATCACGTCTATGCCGGTTTTTTCGATGTCGACGTAACCCATCAGGGCGTTCATGTTCGCTCCGTCGCCGTAGACCAAGCCGCCTTGTTCGTGGATTATCTGAGCTATCTCGGCTATGTGGCTCTCGAATATTCCGAGCGTGTTCGGGTTCGTTATCATAATACCGGCCGTGTCGTCGTCCATAATGGCGCGTATAGCGTCCGGCGTGACTATCCCGTCCTTCGAGAGCTCGACCGGAACGGGTTTGTAACCGCAGAGCGCCGCGGACGCGGGGTTCGTTCCGTGCGCCGTGGAGGGCATGATTATCTTGTGGCGCTGCTTGCCCTTGTGGGCGTGATAGGCGTGGATCATCAGTATACCCGTCAGTTCGCCCTGAGCGCCGGCGGACGGCTGCAGCGACGCGGCGTGCATGCCGGTTATCTCCAGCAAATCCCGCTCAAGTTCGTACATCAGCTTCAAAGCGCCCTGAATGGAGCTTTCCGGCGCTAAGGGGTGCAGTTCGGTAAAGCCGGGGAGCGCGGCCGCCTGTTCATTGACCTTGGGGTTGTATTTCATAGTGCATGAGCCGAGCGGGTACGTACCGGTGTCAACGCCGTAGTTCCACGTGGAAAGCCGAGTGTAGTGGCGGACTACATCTACCTCGGAGAGCTCGGGAAGATCCGGGGCGTCCCCAACGAGATTGGGGTCGAGGTCGGACTTCGGGACGTCCTGTTCGGGAACGCTTATGGCGAGGCGGCCCGCCCGGCTCCGCTCCCACAGAAGCGCCTCCTTGAAGGCCAAGCCGCTTGTCCCGGGGTATTTATTTTCACTCATGGTTAAGCCACCTCCTTGAGAAACGCGTCGATAACGTCTTTTGTGTGAACTTCCGTCGCGCAGAACAGGAAAGCCCCTTTATGATCTGGCAAATACCTTCCAAGGTCCAAGCCGGCTATAAAGCCCTTTTGCGCTATCTTCTCGTGTTTATAGTCAAAGCCAGCCGGCGCCGTCATGGCAAACTCGTTGAAAAACGGCCCGTTGAAAAGCGGACGGAAACCGGCCTTTTCGAGGCCCGCTTTCAAGTAAACCGCGTGGTCATGGTTGAGCTGGGCCACGCGGCGCAGTCCGGTCTTGCCCGCCGTCGCCATGTACATAGCCGCGGCGAGCGCGCAGTGTCCTGAGTTTGTGCAGATGTTCGACACGGCCTTTTCGCGGCGTATATGCTGCTCCCGCGCCGCCAATGTCAGGACGAAAGAGCGGTTCCCGTTCTTGTCCGTAGTCTGCCCCACCAAACGGCCGGGTGTGGTGCGGACGAAGTCCATTTTGCAGGTGAATATGCCCACGCCGGGGCCGCCCATATTCTGTGAAAGTCCGAAGCTCTTGCCCTCGCCGCAGACTATATCGGCGCCCTGAGACCCCGGGTTCTTCAGAAGCCCCCAGGCCATGGCCTCCGTAAACGAAACCACAAGCAAAGCGCCCTTGTCATGCGCGGCTTTTGCCGCAGCCCCGATATCCTCGATAACTCCAAGGAAGTTGGGGGACTGCACGATAACGGCCGATACGTCGTCCGTGACCTTGCTGTAGTCGGTGCGCCCGTCGGGAAGAACTCCCAACTCCACCGTCTCGAAGCCCGACGGTTTGAAATAGGTATCGACCACCTGAACGTAGTGCGGGTGATTGAGGCGCGACAGAGCCACTTTAGGCTTCTTTTTGACGCGGATGGCCATCAGGGCGGACTCGGCGAGAGCGCTCGCCCCGTCGTACATAGAGGCGTTGGCGACGTCCATGCCCAAGAGATTCGCGGTCATGGTCTGGAACTCGAATATCGCCTGAAGCGTCCCCTGGCTCACCTCGGGCTGATAGGGCGTGTAGGACGTCTGAAACTCGCTGCGCGAGTAAAGATAAGGAATATGGGCCGGTACGTGGTGGCTGTATGACCCTGCGCCTATAAAAGCCACGCCCGGTTTATTGGCGTCGGATAGCTTGGAAAATTCGCGCATCAGCTCCCACTCGGTCCTCGGCTCTATCGCTATTTCCTTTGCGCGCCGAGCGTTTTGCGGAATAGACGCGAACAGCTCGCAAACGTCTTTTATCCCGACGGCCTCTTTCATCTCTCGGAGGTCTTCTTGGGTGTTGGATAAATACCTCATCTTTCGCGCAACCCTTAGTTAGCTTCGATGGGTTCGAGGGTCTTCACGTACTCGGCGTAGGCGTCGCTCTTCAATAAAGCGCCGAAGTCGGAATCGCCTTTCACCTCGACGTCGATTATCCAGCCGTCTCCGTAGGGAGAGGAGTTTATAAGCTCTGGGCTGTCGCTCAGGGCGTCGTTGACTTTCACGACTACGCCGCTGACCGGGCTGTTCAGGTCACTGACGGCCTTTGTTGACTCTAACGACCCGAAAGCCGCCCCCGCGTTGACCGCTCCTCCGACGGAGGGCAGCTCAACGTATACTATATCCCCCAGAGCGCTCTGCGCGTAGTCGTCCACGCCAATTCTCACGATATTGCCGGTCTTCTTCGCCCACTCATGCGTCTTCGTGTAGGAAACTTCCTTGTCAAAATTCAGCTCAGCAAACTCTTTCATAACTTGTCCCTCCTGAAATTATATAAAATTAAATCGCTATCCTTGCCGTTCTCGCCGGCCGGATGTCGGACACAATTTCGACCTCGACCGTTCGCCGCGCATCTTTTAGCGCTATTTTCGTCCCGGGCGCGAGGTTTTTGTCCACGCGAACAAAGCCGCAGCTCAGGCCCCGGGCGCGAAAGTCCTTCGGTTTGTCCGGGCTGGCGACGCTGTAGACTTTCCCGTCCGCGCGGCCTATGGCCATGTCGATGACGCAGGTGGGAACCGCGCCGATATTCTCTCCGTTCAGCAGGACGGCGGCGCTGTCGGTCTCGACCTTGCGCGGGTCGAAGCCGCAAAAGGGGAGCGTGTACTGCGACGGGGGATTGTCGTAAAGTTTGGATCCGATGAAGCTTTTGGTGAGTTTGCCGTCCTTATCGAGCGGCAGCGCGAAGCTCCAGGGGGTGTTGACGAAGGGCCAATGTCCGATGTCCTGGTGCGACAGAGGCAGTATCGCCCCTGTGCGGAGCGAGTCGCGCGCGGCGAGGCCGCAGGGAATGACGTCGTCCCCGCCGGTCTCGAGAATCATGTTCCATATTTCCAATACTCTGTCAAAGGGAGACCATATCTCGAAGCCGACCTCGCCGGTGTAGCCGGTGCGGGAAAGCAGAACCGGAATATCGCCCGGCAGCTGAGCGGCCGAGTCCTTCTTGGCGTAGTCTCCGAGGAACCTGAAATATTTCAGCCCGTCTATAGAGCCCTTGCCTTTCGAGAGAAGCTTTCTCATGATGGACACCGACGACGGCCCCTGCAGGTCTACTTTGCCAAAGTTTCCCGCGTCGTCGCGAACCGTTACGTCTTTGAACGTGTTGCGCGATGTCAGGTGCTCCGCGACCACGCTTCCCATACCGGCGTTGGATATAAGGACGTACTCGTCGCCCCCCATGTTGTAGACGATAGTGTCGTCTATGACGTGTCCCTCGTCGTTCAGAATAACGGAGTAGGCGCAGTTTCCAACCGCGAGTTTTTCGATGTTCCGCGTGAGGCAGAGCTGAAGCAAAGCCTTCGCGCCCTCGCCCTTCAGCCGCACGACCGCCATGTGCCCTATGTCGAACACCCCGCTCTTTTCGACGACGTAGAGGTGTTCTTTCACTCCGCCGGTGGGATACCACAGAGGCATTTCCCACCCGCCGAAGTCCGTCATCTGTCCGCCCAATTTCCTATGAACCGCGTTCATAGCCGTTTTGTTAAGCAAAACACATTCCCCCTTTTTACGAGCAAAATTAAGCCGACACTTAACGTGACAAGTCGACAGTTATGGCTTATTGTGATTGTTTTAATAAAATCCAATAGGATAAAAAGAACGGAGGACGACAAAAAAAGGCACGACAAAAGTCAGCGCTTCGTCGAAAGACCTCCAAGCGGAAATGCACTCCATGCATTATGTGAGGCGCGTCAGGTAAAGCCCATAAATTTAGCCACTATAACTTTCTCCAACTTTCTCCTAAGTTTTAGAAAGATTGCTAAAAGATTGCTAATAGTTAAACCCTTTTTTCGTCTTATGTCAATATGGAAATTGCTTAATATGACTCGTATGATAAAGATACTAGTGTCTAATTGCGTAAAAAACAACTTTAAGAATATGAGTTATATCAATCGATTATCTCTAGTAATAATGTCTGTTATTTTTGCAATTAGACACTATGCCTGGGACTGGAACAAAGAAAAGGCGAAATACGGCTACAAATAGACCTGTAATATATCTTATGTAGGGGCGACCGAGGGCGGTCGCCCCTACATAATCTGTGAAAGGAGGAATTTTTCTTGCCTAAAACTCAAAAATTGGCCGGAGCGGATTTTATAACGGCGGTCATATTGATAGGGCTCGGAAAACTAATAGAGACGCATTATAGCGCGTCTCTACATTAAGCCCCGCGGTTTTAAATCTCCACCTGTCCCTCGAATGATACGTGAACATCACAGCTCAGGTGTACGGTTTTTCCGTCGTACTCCACGTACATTTCGCCCCCAGGCTGAATTACGCGGATTCGCCCCTGGGGGCAAAGGCCGTTTTCGACCGCCGCCACTACGGCCGCGCAGGAGCCCGTGCCGCTCGCCGGAGTTTCGCCGTCGCCCCTTTCCCATATGCGCATACGGATGGTTTCGTCGTCGAGCACGCGCACAAACTCGACGTTGGCCCGTTCCGGGAATATAGACGCGCACTCCAGCAGCGGTCCGACGCGCGCTATGTCGAAAATATCTACGTCGTCGCGAAACAGAACGCAGTGCGGGTTGCCCATCGACACGCAGCTAAGGGAGAATGAAAGATCGCCTATGTTCACCGCCCTGCCGATGACTCTGTCCCCGTCAAGCCTGACTGGGATGTTTGCCGGCTCAAATCGCGGCTCTCCCATGTTTACGCGCGCGGAGAACGCGTGTCCGTAGCGCGTCAAGACCTCAAGCTCCTTAACGCCGCTCCATGTCTCTATCCGCAATAGCTTTCGGTTGTTTGTATATCCCTTCTCGTAGACGTGCATACCGATACAGGCTATGGCGCTTCCGCTCATCAGGCCCTCGCTGCCGTCCATATTGAACATGCGCATACGGGCGTCGTTGCCCTTGTCGTCCGGGGGGCATATAAGGGCCACTCCGTAGCTCCCCACGCCTCTATGCCTGTCGGCAAACATGACGGCCAACGACTCAGGCGAGTCTATCTCCTGACCCCGTCCGAGGTTGAAGCAGTCGAAGTATATGTCGTCTTTGCCGCAGCTGTGCATTTTTACAAAGGGAATTATCTTTTTGGATGCGCGCATATAATTTATATCCACAAGCTCGGTGTTCTTTTCTTCGTAGCGGCTGTGAAGGCTTTCGGCCACGGCCATCGCCGTGTCTATGGATGTCAGGCATGGAATGCCGAGACGCGTGGCGAGAGAGCGAATTTTTACGCTGTCCCGCGCCGGGTCGCGCCCGCGCGCCGACGTGGAGACGACATAACGCACTTTGCCGCTCTCCAAAAGCTCGACTATAGGCAGGGTATCCCACGCCTGAGGGGCAGAGGCCTCATGTATCTTAGGCACCACTATAGAAGCAAGGCCCGCGCTTGATAGAACCGCCGCCGTGCCCTTAGTGGCGTAGAGCGGAAAGGCGAGCTGCGCGTATTTTTTGGCCACGTCGACTATTTCGTCCTTGTCGTTGTCCCTCACGCTCAGGAAGACCCCGCCGTCGCGGCGCGTTTTGTAACCTGCCGCCGTAAGCCCCTTGAACATGGCCTCCTCAAACGTCTTTCCTATCCCCAGCACCTCGCCCGTCGATTTCATCTCTGGGCCGAGCTGCGTATCGACGTCGTGCAGCTTCTCGAAAGAAAAAACGGGAACCTTCACCGCGATATACGGAGACGGCGGGTAAAGCCCCGTTCCGTAACCCATATCTGACAGTTTCTCGCCTAGCATAGCGCGCGTGGCCAACTCCACCATCGGCACGCCGGTGACTTTGGTTATATAGGGGACTGTACGCGAAGCGCGGGGGTTGACCTCTATGACGTAAATCTCATGATTGCGCGGACTTGTCTCGTTTTCGTAGACTATATACTGAATATTGACAAGCCCGCGCGTCTTGAGGGCCAGAGCCAAGCTCCGGCTATGATCGACCACCCGTTCGATAAGGCGGTCGTCCAAGTGCAGTGATGGATAGACGGCAATAGAGTCGCCTGAGTGAATCCCCGCGCGTTCGATATGCTCCATAATGCCGGGGATGAGAATATCACGTCCATCGCATATCGCGTCGACCTCTATTTCGATGCCTCTGAGGTATTTGTCCACCAAAACCGGCTTTTCTATGCCGTGCGAGAGAATTATCTTCATAAACTCCCTCACGTCGTCGTCCGAGAACGCTATATTCATGTTCTGTCCGCCCAAAACATAAGACGGGCGCACAAGCACGGGGTATCCGAGGCGCCTCGCGGCGTTCAAAGCGTCAGGGGTGTTCATCACGCTGCCGCCGCTCGGCCGCATAATATGAAGCTCCTCGAGCAGAGCGTCGAACCGCTCTCTGTCCTCTGCCATATCTATGCTGTCGCTCGGGGTTCCCAAGATATTCCATCCATGCTGAGCCAAAACACTTGTGAGCTTTATGGCCGTCTGCCCGCCGTATGCCACCACCACGCCCTTAGGGTTTTCGCGCTCCAGGATATTGAGCACGTCCTCCGGCGTGAGGGGCTCGAAATAAAGCCTGTCCGACGTGTCGAAATCCGTGGATACCGTTTCGGGGTTGTTGTTTATAGTGACGACGGTATGCCCGAGCTTTTTTAGGGCTTTGACGCACTGCACGCTCGAATAGTCGAACTCTATACCTTGCCCTATACGTATGGGGCCCGAGCCCAACACCACGATTGGTCTGTCGCTGTACGGTTTTGCGTCGATATTTTTCGCGGGATTAGCGAAGTTGGTGGACGCGTAAAAATACGGCGTCAGAGCCTCGAACTCGGCCGCGCAGGTGTCAACCATGTTGTAGACCGGCACAAGACGCTCCGGTATCGCGCCGCCCGATAGCTTTTCGAGCGAGACGTCCGTGTAGCCAAGGCGCTTGCCCTCGAGATACGCGTTCTTGGAGAGAGGCGAGGACGATATGCTTTTCTCGTAGTCGGCTAAGTTTTGAATCTTGTGTAAAAACCACATGTCTATCTTAGTCGCCGCGTTGATACGCTCGCAGCTCACGCCGCGCGACAACAGCTCAAAGACCTGAAACAGCCGCTCGTCGGTGGCCGTCGATATGGCGGCGAGCAATTCGTCGTCTGACAGCGACACCAACTTAGGCAGGCGCAGGGTCTGAAGTGATATTTCTGCTCCCCTCACGGCCTTCATCAGCGCGGACTCGAAGCTGTCGGAGAGGGACATGACCTCGCCCGTCGCCTTCATCTGCGTTCCGAGCGTCCTGGGGCTGTAGACAAATTTATCGAACGGCCATTTGGGAAACTTGACGGCCACGTAGTCGAGCGCCGGCTCGAAACAGGCGCAGGTCTTGCCCGTGACGGCGTTCGGTATCTCGTCTAAGGTGTAGCCTATGGCTATACGCGCCGCCACTTTCGCTATCGGATATCCGGTGGCCTTGGACGCGAGAGCGGACGAGCGGGAGACGCGCGGGTTGACCTCGATAACGGCGTACTCGAAACTGTCCGGGTTGAGCGCGAATTGACAGTTGCATCCTCCCTCGATTTTGAGGTCTGAGATGATGTCGAGAGACGCCGTCCTCAGCATCTGATATTCCTTGTCCGACAGAGTCAAAGCCGGGGCGACGACGATGCTGTCCCCGGTATGCACGCCTACGGGGTCGAGGTTTTCCATGCTGCAAACCGTGATGACGTTGCCGGCCGCGTCCCGCATAACTTCATATTCGATTTCCTTCCAGCCCGCCACGGATTTTTCAATCAAAGCCTGACCTATCGGGGACAGGCGGAGGCCGTTTGACGCTATCTGGCGCAGGCGGCCCGCGTCCGGCGCTATGCCGCCCCCCGTTCCGCCGAGCGTAAAAGCCGGGCGCACCACCACGGGGTAGCCTATCTCCTCAGCAAAGGCCAAAGCCTTGTTCACGTCGGTGACCACCACGGAGGGGACGCAGGGCTGGCCTAATTTTTCCATCGTGTTTTTGAATATCTGACGGTCTTCGGCCTTGTCAATGGTTTCAGGCGAAGCGCCGAGAAGTTTCACGCCCCGCTGCTCCAGAAAGCTCTCGCGCCGCGTTCCGGGGCTTGGACGGGCTAACTGCATAGCCAAAGTCAGAGCGGTCTGACCTCCGAGCGTGGGCAAAACGCTGTCCGGCTTTTCCAAGTCTATGATTCGTTTTAAGGTTACGAGCGTTAGGGGTTCGATATAGATGGCGTCGGCCATTGCGGAATCGGTCATAATTGTCGCGGGGTTGGAGTTTACAAGTACGATCTCGAGCCCTTCTTCCTTGAGGGCACGGCAGGCCTGCGTCCCGGCGTAATCGAACTCCGCCGCCTGTCCGATGACTATGGGCCCGGAGCCGATGACGAGAACTTTGTGTATATCCCTGTTCAGTGGCATTATTATACTCTCCCAACTTTTGTTGTATCTTAAATTTAGCAAGTCAGGCGAGCTGGTTTTGCCGCTCGCCTGACTTGCTGTCTCACAGCGTCTATGCCATAATTTAATTCAACGAAAGTATGGAATTTTTATCTAATCCGGTATATTTCTTGATAGTTTCCACAGGAAGGTTGTCGGCGAGCATGGAACGCGCGACCTCAAACTTGCCTTTCTCCATGCCTTCCATTACACCTTCTTCTTTTGTAAGTTGCCTTGAATACTCCTCCAGCGATATTGTCTGCATCTTGTACGCCTCCCTTAACTCCTCGCTTATGCCGGAACCCTTTACCCAGAATACCCTATCCGCAAACTCAAGGATAAATTTCCTCTGTCTTTTATCATATTCCTGTTCGTTCGTCACGTTCAGGAGTTCCCACGCGTATTTCTCGCGTAGAAGCGCGTCGTCTCCGCTTTCAAGCGATAGACGCGAAGCGTACATAATTCGCGCGAAAGGGCGTTTGTCCTCCCTCAGTTCTTCTACTTTGTAGCTTGGGACGTGAAATGTCCTGAATTTAATAGACGCCTCAAAGCCGTAACATGACTCGCTATAAGAGTTCACATTCTTGGCGTCTCCTGTGTATATAGCAAATCCCGTAGTTCTGCCGGCCTGTCTTTGCGCTCTCAGGCGAACCCAGGAATCAAACATACGAATGGTAAAGTTTTCATCGTGCTCATCCTGTTGCTCAACCAAGCAAGCAACGCTCCAGTCCTCTTTGCCGACCATCGGGACGTTCAGAAAAACATCAGAGACCAACATACCTTTATCGGAGTCCGAACCCGCTCTTGGCAGCTCCATACCAGTTATGCCAGTAACTTCCCTTGAAGTGTCCATATCAGAAGCTAAGTCAGGCATAAAATAACCGATAGCGTCCCTCGCGCCGTCAACTATCGCATGCTTCCACGCGGTGTCTCGCCATTTGTGCGGGCGCTTGTTCATATCAAATACCAATTACGGCAACGACAAAGATTCATAAGAATGGTAACCCGCTCCTTCCGCTTTCCGTATTATATCAAATTCACTGCCGTATTTTCGATTTTCATTCATTTTTTCCTAAAACCCTTGCGCGAAAACGCAATTTCCTGTATTGTTTATGGAGAGTTCGGATATTTGATTCGATGTATTTCAATTTAGGAGGCGATTTTTTATGAGAGCGATAACGGATTCCCTGAAGGCTAACTTCGACAGGGGCTGGGAGTTTCTGAGCGAACTTATCAAAGTGTGCCCCGATTCTGTATGGGCAAAGAAGGGCGGCGGCTTCGTGTTTTGGCAGCAGCTTTATCACTGCTTCTTCTGCGTGAGTCTTTTTATCCTGCCTAAGGACAGCGAACCGCAGCCCGGGCCTTGGGGCTTGGATGTGGCGAGGTTCAAGGCCGAGCCGACTACGACTCCATCTAAGGCGGAGCTCAAGGCATACGCTGACAAAAAAAAGGCTGAGGTTGACGCTTGGATAGCGACGCTTGACGACGCAAAGCTTACGGAAGAAAACGCCGGGCTTTCCGCCCGTTTCGGCGCGCCCATGACCAACATTATGGCGCTTGCCATCATGTCAGGACATTCATCCTACCACATCGGAAGCTGTGACGCCGTCCTGCGCGACAACGGCGAAAAAGGAGTTATGTAGTTTTCTGTTATAAATTTAATTGGTTTCTAATCGTTTTTTGACGTCAATAATTTCCCCCTCCGAGTGTCGTTTCTGCCATGCCGCTCGGAGGGGGAAATTTTTATTGTGTTTTTATCGCTCTGTCATATTTTTGATAATATATGCGGATAATTCTGCTAATATATTCTGAATATAGTTCTTGAATTAAAATTTGACATCGGGGGGTTTGTTGTTTGAGAAAGACAAGAGTTCTTGGATTATCGTTACTATTGACCGCGCTGATTTTTGCGGGCTGCGCGGAGGCGCTTTCCGAATATGAATACTACTACTACGACTACGAGCATTTTCATTATTACCAGCTGCGCGACGTGAGCGTGCGCGGCGGACACACATTGGCCGGCGCCCAGTGGTTCGCGACGATAAAAGATTGGTTTAGTCTTTGGGACGCGACCTTACCGGAAGGTTGGGAATCGCGTCCGGACACGGAAGGCGGACAGGCGCCGGGGGTCCCTATGGTTACGTCAGCCGATTTGCTTTCCGATTTTAACGGCGTATACATGGAAGACCCCGAACAATACAGAGGCAACTATCACGGCTCACCCCCAATATATCCCGACGACTTTTATTACTTTATCGAAGACCTCAATTTTGATCCTATAGGGTCTGTTTATCTCGTTATGCCGGAAGGTCAGGGCAAGCTAAAAATTGACTTCGGCAACGACTACTCCTCGCACTATCCGCCATCCAATATATTTGGCGTTCCGCAGGAAGCGATGGAGGATATTTTAGTTGACGTGCCGGGCTTCATAACTTCGGTTAAACCGAACAAACCGCAGCTTGTATCCGCCGACAGATTTATATCCGCTGACATCGTATCCGGCGTACCTGTTGATATTATAGTAAGAGACAATTATCTTCATACTGAAACGACTTTCAGCGCGGAAGATCCACAAAACTACGGCAGTTCTCTCGGTTACCTGACGTTTAGACAGTCCGCCAGCTTTGACGTCAATTTTACGGGATATCGCGAGTCTATCAAAATCCCTTTTGTCGTGGCGAACGTCTATGACGGCCCGGCTTCAGACTCCGGCAACGAGCTGTATTTTGACATGTCGCTTTTTGAGGCAAGCGGCGATGTGAACAGCAGGTTGGTGACTCGCAAAAAATTTCGTTGGGGCGTTGACGAGAACCTGACGCAAGACTTAGGCAGGCTTTTCATGATTCAATCCCGCGATATACCGACTTATCGATTGGAAACCAAGGTAACCAACAGAACAGGAGTTCGGTATCGCCAACAAAGATATGACGAGTTGGGACGGGATATCGTTCCGCGTCACTGGAGCTATGACATCCCGGACGACCGATACGGGACTTTGCCTAAAACATTCCCGCTCGATCCCCAAAGTCAGATTGCGCCGGGGCTCGTCACGCATTATGCCACTAGTTTCGATATAAGCCATTCCAGAAGTGAATCGTTCCGCCTTTATCCGTTTGACAGCCCTTCCGCGGCGCGAAAATTGGAGCTCATTTTCCACAAAGTGCCTGGCATGACATCTTATGGGACCATTAGCAGAACGTCTTGGTCCGTTACGGGCTTTCATATGGCTTTCGCCGACGTGGCGCGCGAAGACACAGAAGCGGAAATAGCGCAATATACGGGCGTGCGGCCGGAGATGCCATCCTTGGACTACGAGTTTTCCGGGGTGGGCGACACCGGCGTGAATTTCGGCTCTGACGCCCGGAGCTACTTCACGATAAACACATCTGTTCCGGAGAATCTGCAAATGGGTAGAAATGAATCGGGAGATATAGTCAGCCGTGACGTAGCGGCGCTTTTGCCTTTGCGGGCGCGCATGGCTATCCACCGCAACGACGCCATTGAGCTCAATGACGAACAGTGGAACAATCTGTCTGACCCTCTCAATAGCGCGAGCGTGGTGGACGAGCTTGCCAAAACATACGCCATATGGGTGCGTTCACCAAATGCCAGAGAGAAAGATTTGAATCTCTTTACATCGCTGGCCGAAAAGGGTTATGATATCAATGATTTGATGCAGGCGTTCACCGACGATAATTATCTCTATATAGATTTTATCGCGCTTTTGGCCGATGCCGTGAGCCCGCTTAGTCCGGCTCAAGATAAAACGGCCTTCTGGTATGTCGTAAAGGACGACGGTATTTCATATCTTTTGTTTGGGGACGGGAAAATAGATGATGCTTGGAACCTGAGCTTCTACGTCGCCAAGAACGGGCCCGGACCGGAGCTCACCCCTGACAACCCACCAAATACAAACACTGAGGATGGCGGCGGCGGCGGTTGCAGCCAAGGCGGCGCGTCTTTCGCCTTGTTGGCGCTGTTGGCGGGGGTTTGGTTTATTAAAAGGACAGCATAACTGAAACACAAAAAAATGCCCGAGTGGTTTCAATAACCCACCCGGGCATTTTTTTGGTTTTTTTGCGGTTTTTACTTTCCGAACATATTTTTATTCTCGACGGAGAACAGCCCGGCTGCGAAAACTAACGTGAATATAGCAACGCCTATAACAGAATCTCTGTCTATCAGAGTTGATGAAAAATAGGATTGGTAACCGAAATTTTCGCCCAAGAAAAATATGGCGTAAGCGTAGGCGGAGGAGCCAATAAACGATAAACCCCACAAAACGCTTTTTGAGGGCCTGTATTTGAAGGGCAACATAACAGCGCGCAAAATCAAAAACGCGCCCAAAATCCCGAGTGTTACACCGGCGCTGAGGGCAGCGGCTTTTTCGATGTCGAGCTTGCGCGTTGATGTGTTCAAATAATGAAAGAACTCCAGCGCTACGCTTATGGCCGGAATGACAATCGCGAGAACTATAAAAACTACCCAGAGCTTTATGCGCTCAAAATATCCTCCGAATGAAAAAAAGCCTTTCTTTTCTTCCATTGCGCGTTTCTCGGCTAAGAGTTTTTTGAGCTGCGCTTTGCGCTCTTCAAGGGCCATTTCGGGTTCTTTATGCTGCGACGCCGACGCTTCCTGTTTTGCGCGGCGCGTTTGAAAGATGCTTTCTGGCCCCGGGAAACCATTGGAAAAATCGTAGGCCGCGCGCGAGCCCTTGTCGATAAGTGTTCTGTATGCCTCCATTATTTCTCCGTAGCGCTCGTCAGCATTGTCAGAATTTTGCGCGACGTCGGGATGAAACTCCAACATCATCTGTCTGAAACGCGTTTTCAAGCCCCGGGAAGAGATTGTAGGCAGAACCCCCAAGGTTTCGTAGTAGTTCTTCATGCTATATTATTCCTCAAGTAACCGAGCTTCCAATACCTGTTCGCGTCTGAAGTCCTCTATGCGCAAATAAAATACGGCGGCGTCCAAAAGAGCCTGCATGGGGGTCAGGCCAACTACTTCGCTGCCCACTACGTTCACTCCGTACCTTGCGGCCTCTGATTTGACGGTCTCGAAGACGCGGTGAATCGGCGTGGCCGTGTAGTCCGTCATATTGATGGAGACTTGGGTGATATTGCGCTCTTCCAGCATAACGCCCATGGCGCGGCAGTTCACGTAGCCGCCGCGAGCCGCGCGGATGGTCTGGGCTATCTTTTTGGCAAGGGAGAGATCCGGCGTATCGAGGTTGATGTTATACGCTATAAGGAACGGGCGAGCTCCGACGACTGTCGCGCCGGCTGGCGGCAGTATATGCGGGCCTTCGTCGGGGGCGCGCTCCGGCGTTTTGATGAGCTCTTTCAGGCCTTCGTACTCGCCTTTGCGGACGTCGGGCAATGCTTTCATGGAAGGTCTCCTTGCGGCCGCCTCATAAAAATAGACCGGGATAGACAGCTTGTCGGCTATTTCCATGCCAAGAGAATGGGCGAGAGCGACGCATTCTCCCATGGTCACGTCGCTGACCGGGATAAACGGGATGACGTCGGTAGCTCCTATACGCGGGTGCGCGCCCTTGTGCTTTTCCATATCTATAAGTTTCGACGCCGTCTCGCAGCATAAGAACGCCGCTTTTTTTACGCCCTGAAGGTCACCGACAAAAGTCAAGACAGTTCTGTTGTGGTCGGCGTCCGACGAGTAGTCTAAGACTTTTACCCCGCTTACGCTCCGGGCCGAGTCGACGATAGCTTTTATTACATCTTGTCTGCGGCCTTCGCTGAAATTTGGAACACATTCTATCAATTTTGGCATTTTTATACAGTATCCCTTCAATATCAATATAAAATCAATATAAAATCAATATAAAATCAATATAAAATCAATATAAAATCAATATTAAAATTAATATAAAATTAATATAAAAATTCGCGAGCGCTTTTGCAAATAATCTTGCGTAATTCAGCAGCCCTTTTTTATTTGCGGTATAATCTATAACGACTATATAATTATACAATATTGAAAGATTATATTTGTGGTGAAAGTAAAATTTACTGAAAATTTCCGCGCTAATCGGAAGGGGATATTTTGATTTGATAATACGTTCGACGCTCAAAAAACGATTGCTCTCGGGTGAGACCGTTCTTGGAACTTTTGTCGATACTGATGGCTCTGATATTGTGGAGATATTGGGCAACAGCGGGTTCGATTTTGTGGTTCTCGACATGGAGCACGCCCCCGGTACGCCTCAGTCTATAATGAACCAGCTGCGGGCCGCTGAGGGGCGCGGCATGGACGCCATAGCGCGCTTGCCGAACACTGAGAGGACCACCGTCCTTCGCGCTCTGGACATCGGCGTCAGCGGCGCTTTGGCCCCTCAGATCAACGACTTTTCAACGGCTCATGAATTTATAGACGCCACGCTCTACCCTCCGTTCGGCTGCCGGGGCTTCGCAAGTACGAGGGCTACTGGTTACGGACTCGCTAGCTCCATACCGGAATATCTCGCTGAGGCAAACTCCGACCTTCTTCGTATTGTCCAGTGCGAGACCGAAACATCGGTGCTCAACCTAAACGAAATAGCTACGATAAAAGAGATAGATATGGTATTTGTCGGACCATACGACTTATCTCTCTCGCTTGGCGTGCCTGGCGACTTCAATCACCCCAGGGTGACGGAGGCCATAGATAAAATACTGGCAATATGCAAAGAGCGCGAGAAGATGACCGGCATCTTTGTATCCTCTCCGGAAGAGCTCAAAAACCGCATAAAGCAGGGGTTCAGGTTTTTTACATATTCCATGGACGCTCTTATATTCGCGGCCGCGGCCAAAAATATCACGAGCGTCGCCAGAAACGTCATGCGGGAGATGAAACCCTAATTTAGGGCAGTTTGGAGGGAGTCCTTTGGAAGGCAATAAATCAGCCGCTGATTTTTGGTGGAGCGTAGAGTTGGAGGCCCGAGCCGACGACCCGGCCTCAGAGGAACTGCTTGCTAATGTGGCCGATATATCGGGTAGTGTTGGGGCTGAGTTTTCTGATAAAGACGACAAGAAAATACTGCGCGCGTTCTACGTCAGCTCTCAGGACATCGCTTACTGGACTTCGGTTTTAGAGAAACTTTTGCCGAATTTTCCGGGTGTGAGAATACGCTCTCACTCGAAGGAGGAACGCAAACAATGGAATAAAAACTTCTTGGACGCCTTTCCTCCGATCTCTGTCGGGGTCAACCTCGTTGTCATGGCTCCATGGCACAGGGGCAATGACGATCTTGGCAAGATTCCTTTTTATATTTATCCAAGCTCGGCGTTTGGCACAGGTTATCACGAAAGTACGCAGATAGCCATTTCTCTTATAGAGAGGTTTGTCAAAAAGGGCGACACGATAATCGATATAGGGACAGGCTCGGGCATTCTCTTTATCGTGGCGCTGAAGCTCGGCGCCGCAAGCGCGGTAGCCCGTGACATAGACCCAACCGTGGTCGCCGAGGCTCTTCGCAATATGAAGCTAAACGATATACCCTTTGATAAATGCGATCTGCGCGTGGGCGCGCTGCTGAACGGAATTGAGGTGAAGGCCGACATTCTTACGGCTAATATCTTGATAGAGCCTAACTTGCAGCTTATCAAAAACGCGCGCGCGTCTCTCAACCCTTCGGGCATCGCCATTTTCTCCGGTATGACCGAAAACGAAAGGCCTAAGTTTTTGAATGCGCTTTCAGAGGCCGGGGCTGAGACTGTCAGCGAACTTACATCTCGGAATTGGTGGGGGTGCGCCGCTCGGTTTGTCTGATTCTTTGCGCGGCGTTTGTGTTTGGATATGCGTGTTCGGCTGTCGCTCAAATATATATGAAGCCGAGGCTATAGCGGGGGAGTTGGCCGCGCGGGGAGCTGAAATAAGCACGTCTCCGGAAGGCTGCGGGGTGGCGGTTGTTGTCAGCTGTTCCGTTACGGCTACGGCCGACAAAAAATGCCGTCAGGCCGTGCGCAGGGCGCGCCGTCTTTTATCGAACATCAGGGGCTCGCGCGGCGTTGTGGCTGTCTGCGGCTGCTGGGCTCAGGCTTTGTCGTCCGAGGACGCTCTAAGCCTCGGCATAGATATTGTAGCCGGAAGCCGAATGAAACATCTTCTCACCTCCGCCATAGAGGCGAAGATAGCCGCGCCGTTTTCCGGGCTCTTTGAGTTTAGGGGAAAGGCCAGAGGAGAGGATATCGGGAAAGATATAGAATGGGATTCTCTCTCTCTTGACAGGCCGCGCCTGCGGACACGCGCGTTTTTGAAGGTTCAGGAGGGGTGCGACCATTTTTGCTCGTATTGCGTAATTCCGTTTTTGCGCGGACGCTCCGTCAGCCGTCCGCTGCCTGATGTTTTGGAAGAGGCTAAAAGAATTGTCGCGTCAGGTTGCCGTGAGATTGTGCTGACCGGTATTCATCTTGGTGATTACGGCTCAGACGAAGTGACGCTGGCTATGCTGATACGCGAACTTTCGGCTTTGCGGGGCTTAACTCGTCTCAGGCTCGGATCTCTTGAGCCTTTTGCGCTCGCCACACAGCTTTTGGACGCGCTTGCCGATTCCCCCATATTCTGCCGTCACCTGCATTTGCCTGTGCAAAGCGGAGACGACGGCGTATTGCGCCGCATGAGGCGCGGATATAAGGCCGATGACTTTGTCGCTCTTTGTGATTTGGCGAGAAGAAAATTAGGGGATGATCTGCATATCAGCAGCGATATTCTTGTGGCCTTTCCAGGGGAGACGGAAAGCGCGTTTCAGAACACTTTGTCCCTTATGGAACGCGTCGCCTTAGGGAGAACTCACGTTTTCCCATATTCACCGCGAAAAGGAACTGAGGCTTGGTCATTCAGCGGCAGAATTCCGCCGTCCGCGGCGTCAGAGAGAGCCGCGCTTGCTTCGGCGTTGGGCGAGCGTCTCCTGTCGCGCTATGCGTCTCGTTTTGTTGGCAGGACGGTATCCGTTCTTTCTGAGAGCCTCTCCGAGAGCATAAACGGCGGCGTTTTAGAAGGTCACTCGCGTAACTTTCTTTCAGTCACGGCCGCTATCCCCGAAAAAACCGACGCTATCGTGGGGCGGGAAGTTTACGTTTTAGTCAAGGAGTGCGGGAACAGCGGACTGAAGGGGGTGTGTATCTGATGGGAGGACCTGTAATAGGTATAGATTTAGGAACGCGCAACGCCCTTTGCGCCACATTGGACGAACGCCTGCGTCCTGTTATCATACCAAATCGCAGGGGGAATATGTCCACGCCCTCTGTGGTCGGATGGGATAACGGGTGGGCTGTCGGTGACGACGCCATTCGGCTGTCGTTGAAGGGCGGCGCGCCTGTGTGGTGGGATATAAAACGCAAAGTCGGCGGGGATTTCAGGGCTTGCTGCGGAGGTAAAAGCTATTCGCCGGAGGAACTGCTTGTCCCTTTAATTCAATCCCTCAGAGAGGACGCGGAGGTGTTTCTCGGAACATTGGTTTCGTCATGCGTCTTGGCTGTCCCGGCTTGTTTTTCGCTTTTCCAGCGCATGGGCATTAAGCGCGCCGCCGCCGCCGCCGGGCTTGCAGAGTCCCGTATCGTGAACGAGCCCACAGCCGCCGCGCTTGCTTTTGGCAGGGAGGGGCGTTTTTTAATTCTTGACTTTGGAGCCGGAACTGTCGATGTCTCTGTCGTGGAGAGTGAAAATAACGTCTGGCAGGTTTTAGAGAGCGTGGGCAGTCCGGGGCTCGGCGGTTACGATTTTGACTTGGCCCTTGCGGAATGGCTCATAGAACGACTCAGAATAGAGCCTCTGTCGCCTGAGGATCCGCGGAGGCGCTCTTTGGTCATGGAGGCCGAAAATATAAAAATAGCGCTTTCGTCATGCGAAAGTTTCAAATGGACGCCGCCGGCTTGGGAGAAAAACGCTCAAAATAACCCCATAACGATCGAACGCGAGGATATGGAACGTCTCATGCGTTTTTCTATCAGACGTATGACGCATTCCGTTCGCCGCTTATGGGAGCGGTATAAGCCCGAACACCTCTTGCTTGTCGGGGGCTCAAGCCGTATACCCCTCCTTCACGGGATTTTAGAAAAAGAAATAGCAAAACCCGAGAGGCTTTGTCTCTGCGCGGAGGAGTCTGTTGCGGCAGGCGCGGCTCTTTGTTCTATGGCAGGTGAGGAGCGCCTCTTGCTGGACGTGCTTTCCGGGGACATAGGGGTCACCCTTGAGCCGAATAATTCGGGCGAACCGAAAATCCTCGCGCGCGCCGGTTCTCCGCTGCCAATTTCGACAAGGGTGTCGTTTAGTCCAAAGAGAGACGAACCTGCGAAGATAGTTGTGTTTCAGAACATGGGTGATATGAGAGAGGAGACGGGGCAGGGAAGCCGAACTGTTCTGTCGGAGCTGAATATTGAGCCTTATTCCGACTCTGACGTCACGCTTTATTGTGAGCTTTCGCCATCCGGTGAACTTGTCCTCAGGGCAAAACTTAACGGACTCGTTGCGGACATGCCGCTTTTCTCCGGCACAAATTTGAACTCCAAGGCCAGAAAGACAGATGATCTCAAGTTGCGGCTGTCTTTGCTCGAAATGTCTATGTCAGAGGCTCAAAAAGATAAACTTTATTCCGTGACGCGTCTTATTGAAAAATTAGACTATTTTAAAAACAACTCGTCCGAAGAGATCAAAGAGATCAAAGAGATCGAAGGGATCATGGAAGGGCTTGTCAAAGACCTTGAGTCCGCGCTATTATTTTAAAGACGGCGCGAAAATAGTTTTGGAAATACCCGAAAAAGAAGGATGCTTATGGATGTTTCTTTTGAAATAACTCGAAATCTGCGTACTTTGGAGCTTCCGCCCGGGGCAACAGCCTCTGACGTGAGAGCCGCCTTTCGTCGTCTGGCCAGAGCGTATCACCCTGATGTGGCCGGCCGCGGAAGCGCGCGTCGCTTTGAGCGAATCACGGGCGCGTATACGTTTTTGAAAAGCATTCCGCAGGACGATCTCCTTCAGATAGATACACCAAAAAATACTTCAAAAAATACTTCAAAAACAGCCGCTGAGCCGGGTGTTTCTAAGTGGTTTTCACGGGTCAGGGGCCCTATGGCTTGGCGCGCCGAAAGGCGTGAGAAATTCAAAAAAGAGGCCGCGCAGCGAGAGCGGGAAAAACGCGAAACGGAAGAGCGTTTGGCTCGAATAAGACGAGACCGCGTGGATGCCGCGCTGTCACGCGCCGAAAAGAAGGCCAAGGTTGTTTTGGAGCGATTGTCGCGCGAAACAAAAGAATTAGACGCTCAAAGCCTGATTTTGCGGTTGTCCAGCGATGAGGCGCAGGTGAGGCATCTCGCCCTGTCAGCACTCGCCCGGACAGCGGATAGCGCCGAAGCTCTGAACGCCGTAAAAGCAATGCTTCAAAACCGAAATATCGACGAGAAGACCGCGCGCTTGGTGGTGCTTCTTCCTTTATCGAAAGAAAATCGCAAATGCCTTGCGGAATCTCTTGTCGATAGAGCGAGCCTCATGCCCGACTTTTTTTTAGTGTGGCTTTTAAATATGAGAGAGGCCGTGAGCGCGGATTGCGCGCTTCTTGAACGATACATCCAAAAAGCGTCCCCGCACGGTGCGGCGTCTATATTGAGGCTATGGCCGCAAACGCGTTTTTTGTCGGCTCCGGCCATAGAAGAGTTGCTCTCAAGAGACGATGAGGGCTATCTGACGCCCCTGTTGAGCGCTATGAAACAGAAGGGTATAATGTGCCCTGTTTCATGCCGCGCCCGTTTGTCCGAGCTTTCAGAGCACTCAAGCGCCGTAGTGCGTGTCTGGGCGCGCTCGGTCTGGAGATAAATATTTTTTGGTCCTGGAGTATAATTCTGAAAATTTAGAGTATAATTACTTAAAATATAAATTATATTAGATTAAATTAAATTAACTCAGTTTAACTCAGCACGGACAGGGGATTTTTGAGAATGGCCAATAAAATCACGGCGACGCGAAGCAATATGACACGTATTCAGTCCGCCTTGAAATTAGCGCGGCGAGGGCATGACCTTCTTGAGCAAAAGCGCAAAATTCTCATGCAGGAGCTCATGGGACGCATGAAAGAAGTTCGCGAGGTGCAGGAGAGTATGCACCATGTTTTCGGGGACGCTTATTTCAGCCTTCAAATGGCAAACATTTCCATGGGGATAGAGAACGTGGAGAAAATAGCTTTTATCGTGCCGGAAGAAGACCGTTTTATCGTGCGTCTGCGTTCTATTATGGGCATCGACATCCCCGAAGTGGACAAATTAGAGCCGAATCTGGCGCCCATTTACGCTATGGGTGGGGCCGCTACTGGCGTGTCTTCCGTGTTGGACAACGCTTACGTCGACGCTCGTAAGGTCGTGGCCTTGATAGCTCGGTTGTCGGAGGTTGAGACAAGCGTCTATCGTCTGGCTATTCAGATACGAAAGACCCTTAGGCGCGTAAACGCGCTAGAGAAGGTTTTTATACCGCGCAGCGAGAGTCAGATAAAGCTCATAGCCTCCGCGCTTGATGAAAATGAGCGCGAGGATTTGACGCGCATAAAACTTTCAAGTCCGAGTCGTTAATTATGGTTATGGAGGAAGAAATATGAAATTATCAGAGGCTCTTGAGGTTCTTCTGAAGGCCGAGGATGAGGCCGTAGAGGCCAAGACGCTGGCGGAGCGGGAAGCGAAGGCCATTATTCAAAAAGCCCATGACGAATATGCGCGCACCGAAGATTCTTCTTTGAATGAGGCGCGCGTATCAGCGGCTCGCCAAATGGAAGACGCCAGACTGTCCGCCGAAAAAGAATCTCAGCATATAGCGGCCTTGGCCGATGTATCGGTGTCTCGTATGATTGAGCAGTTTGAGAAGAGAGAACCGGGCCTGATAGCGCGTTTTGCGGATGCTTTGGCCGCTCGTTACGCGGCTCGTGACAACGGAGGCGCTTAAATGGCGAGTCTCGGCGGCGGCGCGATAGCCGGGTCGGCTAAGGCTAAGGCGCGCCGGGGAACTCTTCTTTCTTCCGAAGAGATGACGGCGCTTCTTGAACAAAAGACTGTGCCTGAGATAGTCGATCGTTTGCGCGGCAGGTCTTTTGATGTTTTCTTGAGTCGCCTGTCGGCTGACAATATCAGACGCGGGGAACTGGAGTTCCTATTGGACGTTTCGATTTTAGCGGAGGGGCTGATATTTCGGCCATACGCTGACGCGCAAGACAGAAAACTTCTCGATCTCTGGCTTGAGAGTTTTGATATAGACCTTATTAAAAACTTCATCCGTTCTCTCGTTGGCGGACAGTTTGAACACGTTTCGGCCGACAACGCGCTTGAACTCGTATCGGAGTTTAAGTTGACTCTTGTTGACCAAGACAGGCTTCTGTCCGCTCATTCTTTAAGAGAAGTAATCATGTCGATAAAAAAAGAATCTCTGCGCTCAGCCCTTTCAGCGGCCTTGCCCTCCGCCTATGAAAACCTCAGCTCCGATGATGTGGATTTTGACAGGGCTGAGTTTCAAAAGACCATATTTGATTTAGTGATGACCATAGACCGTTTTTACCTCAACGCTTTATATGACGCGGTGAAGGACATGAGCGGGCAAGCGGGACGCATGATGCATATGATAGTAGGCGTCAGAGTAGACCTCACAAATCTCTACTGGATATACCGTGCGAGGCGTTTTTTCGGTCTGTCGCCGGAGGAGGCGCTGACGCTGATTTTAAGAGCTCGTTATCATGCCGATTTTGACACTTTGACAAAATTCGCCTTTGCCGAACCGGACGCCATGGCGAGCGTCTTGGCCGACACTATTTATTCCGGAATATTTGAATTTAACGAGGATGACAATAAAAATGTCGCGCTCCGTGAAATGAAGCTGGAAAGCCGCGTTTCTAAAATGCTTTTATCTACCGCGGAGCGCGTGTTTATATCGGGAAGTGATGGATTTCAGAATGTCCTGGCTTACCTAATCTTGAAGGAATTCGAGATTCGAGATATCACCGCCGTGATGGAGTCGGTGCGCTACGGCTTTGACAAAAACCAAACCGCCATGTTTCTGATACGAACTTTGTCTTCTTTAGAAAAGGAGATGAATTAACTTTGGCCGTTGTAGGAATGAACGGCGTATCTTTCGTCGGCCCGAGGAACGAAATAGAGGAAGTGGCTCTGAATTGTCTGAGATACGAAAACTTTGAGCCCATGAAACCGGACGTCATGTTGGAGCATTATCCCCTGAATCAGCGATTTGAGACTTTTAAGGGAAACCGATATGACGCTCTCATGGAGAAATTAGACGAGCTTTGGAAAAGATCCGGGGTTCAGGCCCCAAATCCTAAAATCGTCTCGCGTCTTCCCCTCCTGCATTTTGAGGATTTAGCGGAGCGGGTTGGCGTCGTCACGCGCGTTATGGACGAGTGGAGGACAAATTTAGCGGAGCTTCAGGATGAACGCGAAAAATGTCGGGTTCGTTTGTCGTTTATACTCGCTCTGAGTGAGATCGGATATAAGTTCTCGGAGCTTTCAAATACGCCCTACGTAGCCATAACGGTCGGCACATTGACGAAGGAGAACTGGCATCGCCTGCATGAGACAAGCCTTGCCGCTCCGTTTTTGCCAATACAGTTAGATCCTGTCGGGTATGAAAAAGACAAAGAAATAGACACGGATACGGATATGTGGGCGGATAACGTCATGGTGGCGTTGCTTTACGGACATAGTTACCGTGAGGATATGCAAAAGATTCTTTCGTCGGTGCATATGCGAGTTGTTCAATTTGACAAATCAGAATATGAGAAGTACGAGAACGTCGACGCCGCGCACTATCAGCTTGAGACCGTAGAGTCTGAGATAGAGCTGTGCCTGAATACGCCCGCCCGCTACGTAGCCGACAACCGTATGGAGCTCGAAAAGCTCTATGCCGCCGTCTACACAAAGCAGCGTGTGGAATCGCTTTGGCGCTATCACGCGGAGATGGGCGACGTATATATCCTGTCCGGTTGGATGCCTGTAGACGCCTGCCTCTGGATGAAGAAACTCATCGTCGAAAAAATGCCCAAGACAATGATGATAACGGAAAAGGACCACGTCCTTCAAAAAGAGGGGCGAGAGATTCCGACGCTCCTTCATAATTTGCCGTTTATCAGGCGTTTCCAAGAGATAGTCCGCCTCTACAGTTTGCCGTCTTACGGTGAACTCGACCCTACTTTTGTTGTGGCGTTGAGCTTTTGCTTCTTCTTTGGATTTATGTTCGGCGACGTCGGGCATGGCATAGCTCTCATACTCGGTACTATGCTTTTGGAGAAAAAAGGACTTATGGGAAGCGCCATAGCTTCGGTTATGAAGACCTCCGGGGTGTTTGCCATGTTGTTCGGGCTGCTCTACGGCTCAGTTTTCGGAAACGAGGAGTTGATAGCCCCTCTATGGCTTTCCCCGATGCACAGCGTGGACTCTATCTTGCCCGTCTCTATAGGCGTCGGAGTGGCTTTCCTGTCCCTCGGGATTTGTTTCAAGATAGAAAATTCGGCGCGCAGAGGAGAATGGGGAGAGGCTTTCTTCAGCCCCGAAGGATTGATAGGCTTAGTGTTTTACTGGTTAGCCGTCGGACAGACCGCTGTTTTAATGGGCAGTGACCCGGCTGATGCCTTAAACCAACAATTTTTCACGGTCGTTATGGCGACTCTTTTCGCGATTATGATTTTTGGCAACGGCGTATCCAAGCTGTTGTTTCACGGTGAAAAAGTGGATGACGGCGGGGTGGTTCACGTTTTTTCGGTCTTCCACGCCATGCTGAACTTCCTGAGCAACACCGCTTCTTTTGTGCGCCTCGCGGCGTTCGCCCTGAACCACGCCGGGCTTTGCGGCGCTGTCTTCATGCTGTCCGAGATGGTGGAAAACGTCCCCGGCGGAAAGATCTATCATGCCATAGTCATGGTCATAGGGCAGTTGATAGTTATAGGGCTTGAGGGCATGATTGTGTTTATTCAGACGCTCAGGCTTGAGTATTACGAGTTCTTCGGAAAGTTTTACAGAGGCGGGGGACGTGAGTTTGCGCCTGTGTTGTGGAAAAGATAAATAATATTGAAAATCCCGAAAGGAGATATTCACGAATGTTAGGTTTGGTTATTCTTTGCGGTTCCGTAGCGGTTTTGATGGGTTTTGGTTTTTGGACGAAGGGACGAAACGTGCGTAACGCTAGAACTGCTTTAGGTTACGCTATGGCGTTCGCTTTTGCGGCTCTCGTTATGTCCGCGACGACCGTCTTTGCGGCTGAGGCGCCGGAAGCGGCGAGCGCGGCCTCTAACGGTTTGGGGCTGATGGGCGCGGCTCTTTCCACCGGGCTTGCCTGCATCGGAGCGGGTATAGGCGTCGCTTTTGTGGGCGCGGCGGCTCTTGGCGTCGTCGGCGAAAAACCGGCGCTTTTTGGAACCACGTTGATTTACATGGGCCTTGCGGAGGGTATCGCTATTTACGGACTTGTCATTTCGCTCTTTATTCTTGGCAGAGTATGATTGGCCTGTGTCGCAATGAAGAGCTTTCTTATCAGCGACAACCATGATACGCTGGTTCTTTTAAGATTAGCCGGCATCAGCGGAGTTGTCGCGCATGGGCCCTCGGAGACGTCGAAGGCTCTTTCTGACGCGTTGCGTATTAAAAATTTAGGGGTTCTTTTGATGACTGAGCTGGCGGCGGAAAGTATCCCCGATAGGGTCACGGAAATGCGCTCAAGCGGAGCGCTGCCGCTTTTGGTGGAGATCCCGGATAGACATGGCACGAGGCGCGGGGCGGACTTCCTCACCCGATATATCCGAGAGGCGATAGGGGTGAAGCTGGATTGAGACTTATGGCGCGTAGCGAAAAATCTAAAGGAAAAAAGAAAATGCCGGATTTTGCGGTCGGCACTTTGGAATACGATGAAAACAAGAAATTGCGCGAGCTCCAGACCATGGTTTTGCAAAAGGGCACGGAGGCGCGCGAGCAAGTTTTGTCCGCGGCAAAGGCTGAGGCTGAAAAATGGATCGAAGAGAAGACCAAGTCTCTCAAAGCCATGGTTGAGTCTATAAAAGCCGACGCCGTTAAACGCTGCAATGAGATATCGAGGCGGCAAATATCAGAGGCCGAGGCCAAGCGCGACAAAGATCATCAAAGGTTTCAGAGCGGACTTGTCGACAGGGCCCTCATGGATTTGCAAAACGCGCTCGTTGCTTTTGAGGACCGGCATGATTACGACGCTATATTGACGGGGTTGGCGGCTGAGGTCTGCGGCGCCATCGTATCATCTAAAGAGCAAAATAAGGGGCAAAAGGTGAAGCTGAGGCTTCGCGCTGAAGATGCGAGTCACGGAGAGGGTATCGCCCGTGCCCTCATGTCACGTTTTCCAGACGTAGAAGTCGCGTTTGACGCGACGCCCGCCGCTATCATAGGCGGGGTTTATATTTATTCCGAAGAAGAAAAATGGCATGTGTCAGCCGACTGGAAATCTAAAGTCGGCGAGATGGCGGATGAAGTGGCTCGAGCCGTTCTGTCCGAGCTGTAGGCGAAGGCGGTAGAGGATATGAAGGTATTGATATGAGCGAAAAAACAAATGGCGTTATAACTATGGTCAACGGCCCGGTCGTTAGAGCTTCCGGCTTGTCACGTTTCGCCATGCGGGAGCTTGTACGGGTGGGCGACCTTGGGCTTACCGGCGAGATTTTGCAGATGGACGGAGACGACGGAGTTATTCAGGTGTACGAAGATACGACAGGTATAAAGCTCGGGGAGCCGGTCGTCGGTTTGGGCCGTCCTCTTTCCGTCTGCTTGGGCCCCGGGCTTATGGGGCATATCATAGACGGCATAGGGCGTCCCCTTGATCGCCTTATGGAGGCAGAGGGAGGGTTTCTCAGCCGCGGCACGAAACTCGACCCTATAGATATGGAGCATGTCTGGGAGGTCACGCCTCTTTGCAAGACCGGAGACGTGGTGTCCGAGGGGATGCAATTGGCGAGTATCAAAGAGACCGAGCTGATAGAAAATCGCGTTATCGTCCCGCGAGGCGTGTCGGGCGAAGTGGAATCCATCGTCGCGGAGGGATACTACAAAACCACCGACGTAGTGGCTCGCGTAAAAGGTATCGACGGACGCGTCACGCCGGTCATGATGTTTCACTATTGGCCCGTGCGCTCACCCCGTCCTTACAAGGAACGCCTCCTGCCCAACGAACCGCTCATAACGGGTCAGAGGGTCATAGACGGACTTTTCCCTATATCGAAGGGAGGGGTCGCGGCTATCCCTGGTGGTTTTGGCACAGGTAAAACCGTGACGCAGCATCAGCTCGCCAAGTGGAGCGACGCTAAAGTCGTGGTCTATATAGGTTGTGGCGAGCGCGGCAACGAGATGACTCAGGTGCTCGAGGAGTTTCCGTCTCTCGAAGACCCGTACTCAAAAAAGCCGCTCATGGAGCGCACGATATTGATAGCCAACACGTCCAACATGCCTGTGGCTGCGCGCGAGGCGAGTATTTATACAGGGATAACCATAGCCGAGTATTATCGTGATATGGGCTATGACGTGGCTATGATGGCGGACTCTACAAGCCGCTGGGCCGAGGCGCTGCGCGAGCTTTCAGGGCGTCTTGGGGATATTCCGGCGGAGGAGGGTTTTCCGGCTTACTTGGCGACGCGCCTTGCGGAGTTCTATGAGCGCGCCGGCAAGGTTCGCACGCTTGGCGACAAGACCGCGAGTATCAGCGTCATAGGCGCGGTGTCACCCCCCGGCGGTGATTTTACGGAGCCGATGACGCGACACACCAAGCGATTCATTCGCTGTTTCTGGGCGCTCGACGCCTCTTTAGCTCACGCCAGACATTTTCCGGCTATAAGCTGGATGGACTCCTACAGCGAGTACGCCTCGGAGGTGGAAGACTGGTATCACGAGCACGTAGACCCGACTTGGGCCTCTTTGCGCAACGAAACCCGCGCTATTCTGGCCGAGGACGACACAGTTCAGCAGACGATTCGCCTGATGGGGGAGGACGTGCTTCCCGACAGCCAGCGCCTGATTGCGCTTACGGCGTCACTGCTGAAAAACGCGTACCTTCAGCAAAACTCGTTCAGCGACGACTCGTTTTGCCCGCCCGAAAAAGGCGTCACGATAATGAAGATGATTTTGGATTTCCATAATCAGGCTAAAAAGTTGGTCTCGGAAGGGTGTCCGCTCTCCCTTATACGCAAGATGAACGAGCTTATAGAGCTCACTCACGTTCGCGAGATGTCAGCGGACAACAAGAGTGGGTTTGAGTCTCTATCCAAGAGAATAAGCGAACGCCTTGCCAAAATAGGCAGCGAGCGTTTGGCGAGCGCGGACGGGGAGGTGGCGTAAATGGCATTCGTCGAATATACAGGCATAGAAAAGATAAACGGCCCTATAGTGATGTTGAAGGGCGTTGAAGGCATAGGTTACGACGAGGTCGTTGAAGTTATCCCAGACGGCAAGGATCCCGACTCCAAGCCCCGTTTGGGGCGCGCCATAATGATAAGCAACGACGCCATCATGGTGCAGGTTTTCGCGGGGACTGAGGGACTTATTCCGGCGGTGTCATCCGCGCGTTTCTTGGGTCATCCTCTTGAGATAACGTTATCGCCTTCTATTTTGGGGCGTACATTTGACGGTTTGGGGCGTCCTTTGGACGGCAGCGGCCCTGTCTACAGCGATATAAAGCGCAACATCAACGGCTCGCCAATGAACCCCATGGCGCGGGTTTATCCGCGAGACTTTATCAATACGGGCTTTTCCTCCATAGACGTTTTGATGACGCTCATACGCGGACAGAAGCTGCCGATTTTCTCAGGCAACGGCTTGCCTCACAACCAGCTTGCCATACAGATAGCGTCTCAGGCGCGTCTTGTGGGCGACGAGAACTTCGCCGTGGTTTTCGCGGGCGTGGGCATAAAGCATGACGACGCGGCTGCTTTCAGCGCGGCCCTCTCTTCTCGCGGGACAAACCTCGTGTTATTTCAAAACTTGGCGGATGACCCGGTCATAGAGCGTATCGCTACGCCGCGTTACGCCTTGACGGCGGCGGAGTATTTGGCTTTCGATCTGGGTATGCACGTGCTTGTCATTATCACTGATATAACAAGCTACTGCGAGGCGTTGCGGGAACTCTCCGTCAGCCGCGGCGAAATCCCGAGCCGCAAGGGCTACCCTTCGTATCTTTACAGCGACTTGGCGTCTCTTTACGAACGAGCGGGCGTGTTGAAGGACAAGAAGGGAAGCATTACATTTTTACCCATTTTGACCATGCCAAACGACGACATCACAAACCCGGTACCCGACCAGACGGGCTTTATCACAGAGGGTCAGATAGTCCTATCGCGAGAGCTCGACGCGCGGGGTATCTATCCGCCCATAGACCCCTTGCCGAGCTTGTCGCGTCTAATGAAGGACGGCATAGGCAAGGGCTATACGCGAGAGGATCATCCAAGCGTATCGAGCCAGCTCTTTGCCTGCTACAGCCGCGTGCAGGAAGTCAAGGCATTGGCCGAGGTTGTGGGCGCGGACGAGCTTGGGGACGATGACAAAGCCTACTTGGCATTTGGTGAGACGTTTGAGAAAACTTACGTCACTCAAGCCAAAGACGAGAACCGGGATATAGCCCAGTCTCTCGATATGTCATGGAGGCTCCTGGCGTCTTTGCCGGTAACGGCTCTGACGCGCATATCTATGGAGGATATGGAAAAATATATCAAACCCAATCAGGACTCTGAAAAACAAGGCGGCGGCGTGAACAAGGCCGCGCCGGCCGGAAAATGAAGAGAAAGCAACAAAAAAGCCCGCGTAAAGCGGGCTTTTTTGTTGCTAATTAATCTCGGCGCTTGTCACTTCTCCGCTTAAAGGCGGCTTTGGATTTTTGCCGGCATCCTCGCTCGTCGTTGGCTCGCTCGTCTCTGAGACCGGCAGAACTTCCCGCTCCTGCGACGGGAAGAGCGAATCGTCAAGGATGACTATTTTAGCGCGGCTGAGCAGGCCTTGACTAAAGGCATTTATGGCCTCGCGTTCTTTTTGCTGCTGCAAAAGCATGCGTATATCCGCGCTTACATCGTCGTAAGGCGCGACTTTTTCCTCCACTCTTTCGGTCTTGATCCCAACGGAAAAATCATAGCTCAGCATCTCGAAGATTTGGCTGACCGCACCCACCTTATCGGAGCTCATGGGGGATAGGTAGCCGTCAAACGCAGAATCGCTGACAAACACTGGCTCACTCGTAACGTCTTTGACTTTGAGTGTGTTTACCGCGTCGCCAGAAGCGGCTTCAAGCCAAATTTCTCCGTCTAAAAGCGCGGCTCTGACCTTTTCGGCCTCATCTTTAGACGCGAATGTAGCAAGGTTGACCATAAAACCGGCGGGTTTCTTGAAGAAAAAATCTTTCATCGTGTCGTAAAAATTCACGGCCTCATCTTCGCTGACCACAATTTCCCCGATGTTGGACTCGACCCACTTCTGAGCGGCCATCTGCTGCGCGACGTTCTTTTTGTATTCATCTCGTTTTATGCCGCTCTGCTCCAGAGACTGATAAAACGCCTCTCTTGTCGGGAACATCTGATCGGCGTAATTTTTCATAGCCTGTTCCGCCTCGGCGTCCGGTACTGTTATGCCGCTGTCCCTGACTTCCTGCGCCATCTGCTGTTCCATCGCGTAATGGCTCAGCGCGGCCTGATAGATAGCCGGCATATCCACGCTCGTCAGAGAGCGAAGCCCGGCTTGCTCTATATATTGCGCCACGCTCCGTTCTAAGCCTGAGCGCATGAGTCTTGTGCCATTAATTTCGGCAACGACATAATCCTCAAGCTGCCCCTCGGCGTTCCTCGCGCCGCGCCTCGAAGGTCCCGAGTCGTACATCAAGAACGTCGACAACAGAAATGCCAGCACAATCAATAGCATCACCCAGCGCATGTGTGTCCTCAGCTTATTCATCAAAACAATCATCTTCCCTCTCTATCAAAATTTTATACAAAGATTCCTGTTTATTTTATATCTCGCAAAATAGAATTTTAACACATACAAGCCTAAACAGAGTTTTTTGACTTTCTTTTTCACGGCCGTTTCATAAAAAATTTCAGGCTTAACAAGAATGTACAAAACCTTGATAATCCTTGATAATATAATAAAGCAAAAAAATATTATTGAGGTGAAAAAGTTGAATATAAAGTTGAATATAAAAGAAAGATTTGCAAATATTGAAGATCCGCGCCACCAAAGTTATGTTGAGCATAAACTGTGCGATGTGCTCACGATAGTTATGTGTGCTGTGATGAGTGGTTTAGATCAATATCCCCTCTAAACCTACATTCAGCCGCATTTTGAATATGATAGACGGCGAGAAAGTAGGTGTAGTTATTCTTGCTTGATGTAGTGTTTTCGGAAGATGAGTGTCGTTTGGAATCTGAGGAGTCCAATAAAACGCTGAATTCATTCAGAAAACTTGCACTTCATCGTACACCGAACATATGTCAAATCTAACAAACTGAAAATTATACTCATTTGCCTTCAAATTTACCAGACAGTCAATTAGGCGGCAGAACTTATCTCTTTGGATTCTGGCAAATTATTCAGCATTTGAGTATAGCTATCTGCAAAACGGGTCAGCAAGTCTTCTTCGTCGTCAGGGATATGGATACCCGATAAAAATCCCTCCAAAAGCAAATATGTCTACCGGCTTCTTGATAAAAAAACCAGTATCATGTCCTTCGGTAAGCACCTTATCGCCTGCTTTAATGCCATATCTTTTCCGGAACAACGCCGGTATGGTAATTTGCTCCTTAGCCGATACTGTAATCATTTCCATTATATTCCAGCTGCTTCCGCTTCATCAAACTCGATGGTGTCAGTATTTATGAATCCTAAAGTCGAAGAGACGTATTTTGTTGCTATTCGGGGTTATTTCAAAATTTCCAATACATCCAAAGGAGAGACGGATAGGACTGGTGAACCATGAAAATCTTTCAGATTGCGCGTGACGATGTAATCCGCGCATATCCGGTTTGCGCACATAGCTTGCACCGCGTCTTCAAAATCCTTTATGCCGCATGAGAAAGCTCTTCTTATATCACTACTTAGAACATCGACCACATCCACTATCAGCAGCATAGTCAACAGAGCGTCGCGCACCATATCGGGCGATATGTGTTTTCGCAATATGTACATGACGTCCGTCACAGTAATAGCGGAGACATAGCCAAGAGCGTGTTTTGTTTCGCAGTATTTTAGAACTTTCAGAGAATCCGCGCAGCCGTCGCGTCCCGACAATATATCCACGATTATGTTGGTATCGAGCAGTAGCTTCATTGTCTCCATAGACGCTCGCTTTTCAAATCGTCCTCGTCAACGTCACAGGGGATAATTCCTACTAAATGGTCAGATAAAAAAGACGCCGTTTTTCCTGCTCCAAGCAGTCTTGCCACGGCTTGACCGTTTTTGGTTATCACCACTTCCTGCTGCGAGGATAAATCCAAATATTTTCCGAAATTGTTCTGCACTTCCGTTGAGCTTACAATCATTGCGCTTCACCATCCTTCAATACGAAGAGTATAACATCCAAGTAGCTATACTCAAATGCTGAATAATTTGCCAGAATCCAAAGAGATAAGTTCTGCCGCCTAATTGACTGTCTGGTAAATTTGAAGGCAAATGAGTATAGCGGTAAACAGAGTATCTTGAAAGCTATGCTTGACGAAAACTACCTCTTTCAGATAATTGGGAATTTTTCAAGTGAAAGTTTATGAAACGGCCGTGCGAAGCGTTGATGGTCAAGTACAGCGAGATTTTGCGACAATACAAAGAGGAGGGGAAAAATATGTATATACCGATAGCTTTGAGAGACCAAGCGGACGACCTGTTAGCGAGAGGCAGAGAAGAAGGCAGAGAAGAAGGCAGAGAAGAAGGCAAGCGCGAAGTAGCCCATAACCTGTTGGTTCGCGGAATATCGCCGGACATCATAGCTGAGAGTGTCAGTTTGCCTCTGGATCAAATCCAAAGCATGATGAACTGACAAACCAATCCACTCTCCATTCTCCATTCAAGAGAAAGGTAACGATTTAGACACCTTTCTCTTTTTTGCGTCTGAAAATGCTATAATGAATGCTTATGAAAGACTCGCACACGCGGGTCTTTCGTCGCGTTTTATACCATTTCCCGCCCCGGAACGGCGGGCAAATTAGACCTGCTAATAAAAGTCAATAGCTAAATGGCGTTTTTAGCAGGGGGGACAAGTTTTTGACAGAAGCGCGTTCACTCATGTGGCGAGGCCTATCTTCTAAGGCGTAATGCCTTATAATAAACACAAGATTCGGAGGTGAGAACCCATGACAAAGACAAACAAGACTGATATTCAACAAGACGACATAGAAAAGCCGAACGACGATTATATCAAAACAGAACGCTATGACTACGACGGCTTCTGGAAAGACCTTATCGACAGGTTCTTTTATCCTCTTCTTAAAAGAGCCATACCTGAACTTTATGAAGCAGCTGACAGGGAAACCAAACAGCGTCCGCTTGACAAAGAATTTACAGATATTCTTAATACTGCCGATCCCACGATTCATACAAGTCCGCACTTTGCGGACTACGTTATGGAAGTGCCGCTTAAAAACGGAGAAGCTGAGTGGATAATCCTGCACTGTGAGGCTCAGGGACATGGCGGAGGCAACATATCCGAGAGGATGAATCACTATAAATGTCTGATTTACGGACATTACAGAAGAGAGCCCGTTGCACTCGCCATCATTACGGAGAAACGTCCTGTAAACGAACCCGCTTATTATTCGCATGAGCATTATGGAACCGAGAGCGTTTATAAGTATAATAGACTTGTATTGTCGGAACTCGACGACGACGAAATGATAGAATCCGACAACCCGATAGAGATTGTGCTTTACGCGGCGAAGTTCGCCATGCAAACGAAAGAGGAACTCAAGAAATTCAACTTTCTCCGCAAAACGATTGAGCTTCTCGGCGAACGAGGTTGGAGCTTGAGTGAGAAACGAGACCTTCTGCTCTTTACTGAGCGTATCGTCAACATAAAAGACGAAGCGTTGATGGTCAAGTACAGCGAGATTTTGCGACAATACAAAGAGGAGGGGAAAAATATGTATATACCGATAGCCTTGAGGGATCAAGCGGACGACCTGTTAGCGAGGGGCAGAAAAGAAGGCAGAAAAGAAGGCAGAGAAGAAGGCAGAGAAGAAGGCAGACTCGAAGTGGCCCGCAACTTGCTTACCAATGGCATACCGACAGATATTATCGTTAAGAGTACCGGCTTGCCTCTGGATCAAGTCCAAAGCATGATGAACTGACAAACCAATCCATTTTACCGAGTGGAGAGTTGAGAATTGAGAACGCAAACAACTCTCCATTCTTCATTCTTCATTCTTCATTCTCCACTCCCCATTCTCCATTCTCCATTCTCCATTCTCCATTCAAGAGAAAGGTAACGATTTAGACACCTTTCTACTTTTTGACTTCAAATATGCTATAAATAGAGACAGAATTTTCAGAAAAGCGCGCGCCCGCGCTTTCGACGCGTTGTTTAAGAGTTCACAGAAAGGACTTGACATTTATGACTGATCGTGCAACAGTTTTAACAGACAGACAGACAGACAGACAGACAGACAGACAGACAGACAGACAGACAGACAGAGTATAAGTCTGTCCTTTGGTCGTGCCTTAAAAACGAATATACTCGCGCCACCAGGCGGCTGTTTTCCGTGTTTACACGGAAGATGGCCGCCTTTTTTGCGTTTCCGCCCGGTGAAGCAAGCCCACAGGGCGCAGAGAGCGGTTGAAATCTACTGCGGCGCGTTCTTTTTTGAAAGATAAACTCGCAAGCTAAAAATCAAAAAAACAAAAGGAGAGAAAATCATGAACAAAAAAGTTCTGTTTATACTACTCACGCTGGTGATGACGCTCACCCTCGTCCCGGCGTTCACGCGGACGGCTCACGCTGTCACGGCGGGCGCGTTCGACATCACGGTAGGCGCAGGAGGGGCGTATAAATACGAAAGCAACACCAACACCCCCACCCCCACCAACACCCTCACCATAACGGCAAACGGCACATACGCCATCAGCATGGCTACGCCGGGCGCGACCACGACCACCGACAAAATCGTCGTGGAGTCGGGCTTAACCGCCGTCAATATCACACTCAACGGCGTGAATATAGACGTAGACACGAATATAGGCGACTGCGCCTTTGATATGACTGGCGCGACGGTGAACCTGACCCTTGCGGGAGAGAACGCCTTGAAAAGCAACCCTGGCCGAGCCGGTCTGCAAGCCCCGAACAGCTCGTTTTTGACCATTAACGCCGTAAGCGGCACAAACGACAAACTGACCGCCAACGGCGGTGGCGGCGGCGCGGGCATAGGCGGCGGCATCGGCGGCGCGGGCGGCAATATCACCATAAACGGCGGCACTGTTGAGGCCAACGGCGGGGAGGACGGCGCGGGCATAGGCGGCGGGAAAGGCGGCGCGGGCGGCAATATCACCATAAACGGCGGGTCGATTACAGCCACCGGCGGCACACGCGGCGCGGGCATAGGCGGCGGCGGCGATAATGGCACCGCGGGAGCTTCCGGCGGCAATATAATCATATCCGGCGGTAGCGTTAAGGCGACCGGCGGCGGTTCGAACACTTACTACGGCGGCGGCGCGGGTATCGGCGGCGGCGGCGGGGGATATGAGAGCAGCGGCGGCAGTTCCGGGAACATTACGATAACAAGCGGCGCGACGGTGGTTGCGACCGGCGGCGGCGCGGGCACAAGCGGCGGCGGCGGCGCTGGTATCGGTAGCGGTGGGTCAGGCGGAGGTGCCGCCGTTGGCGTGGTTGGCACGATTATTATAGAAGGCGTGAGCAGTGGGAGCAATGTAAAGGCGACAGGTGGAACGGGCGGCAACGGGACAAGAAACGGCGCGAATATAGGCTACGGCGGCGGCAACAACGCAAACGCGGGACAGCCGGGTACGCCGGGTACGGACGTCACCTATCACACCGTCACAGTCACGCAAGCCACGGGCGGCACGATCGCGCCGTTTCCAAACGCGGGCGCAACAAACGTCGTAAGCGGCGCGAACCAAACCTATAAAATCACGCCGAACGTGGGCTGCAAAATCGTGTCCGTCACGGTGGACAACGTAAACGTCGGCGCGGTGACGAGCGCGACGATACCGAACATCACGACCGACTCGCATACAATTACG
>BOCC01000007.1 GCA_026002715.1 Synergistales bacterium | reverse complement strand
GAAATCCTGACCGCTATTTATTTCGAGGAAGCCAACATAGACGCCTCTAATCCCAATAAGCCCGACAGAGACCGGGTAGTATTGTGTAAAGGACACGCGGCCCCTATGCTCTATCGTGTTTTGGCCGAAAAAGGCTTCTTCCCTGTCTCCGAGATGAAAACCCTCCGTAAGTTGAACACTCGTTTACAGGGTCATCCATCCACCACTCACACTCCCGGCGTAGATTTATCTACAGGTCCTCTCGGTACAGGTCTGTCAGCCGCTCTCGGTATGGCCTTGGGTCTTCGCCTTTCGGGTTACAGCAACTCCAAAGTCTACGCTATATTAGGCGACGGAGACGTAAACGAGGGCACTGTATGGGAGGCCTGCATGAGCGCTGTCAAGTTCAAGGCCGACAACCTCATAGCTATCTACGACTGGAACCGGGTTCAGCTCGACGGAAAGAGCAGCGACGTAATGCCGCAGGGCGATATGGAGGCGAAGTTCAGGGCCTTTGGTCTGCGCACTCTCGCCTGCAACGGCCATGATTTAAATTCTCTTGTTGACGCTATAGACAAAGCGAAAGCCTATCCGGACGGAAGGCCGGTCATTATCTTAGCCGATACGGTGAAGGGCAAGGGCGTCTCCTTTATGGAAGGGCAGAACTCTTGGCATGGTAAAGCTCTCGGCGAGGCCGACTATAAAAAGGCCGCAGCCGAGCTTTCTTCTTCTAAAGCAGGTGAATGAGAATGGCTAAAGCTATACGTGAAATTTATGGCGAGGTATTAGCCAAGTACGGCCCCACAAACAAAGATATTATCGTCTTAGACGCCGACGTCTCCTCCTCGACCAGGTCCGTTCTGTTTCAGAACGTCTGCCCCGACAGGTTCTTCAACGTAGGAGTGGCCGAGGCCAATATGGTGGCTATGGCCGCGGGCTTTGCCTCTGTTGGCAAGATACCCTTCATAAATACGTTCGCTACGTTCCTCTCCACAATAGGACTTCTCGGAGCCAGAATATTCGGCTCCTATTCAGAGCTCAACATGAAGTTCATGGGAGCTTACGGCGGACTCTCCGACGCCTTTGACGGACCGAGCCACCATGCTATAGAGGACATAGCCATTATGCGCTCCCTTCCCAACTTCCGCGTTTACGTGGCAAGCGACGAGACAAGCACCGAGTGGATAGTCAAGAACGCCATAGACAGCAAAGGACCTATGTACGTAAGACTATCCCGCGATGTATTCCCCACCCTCTACAGCGCAAGTGACAAGTTCGAGGACGGCAAAGGAAAGATACTGCGTCAGGGCAAGGACGTTACTATCATAGCCACGGGCGTTATGGTAGGCTTCGCTCTCGAGGCCGCCAAGACTTTGACATCTGAAGGCATAGAGACAAGAGTCATAGACATGTTCACTATAAAACCTCTCGACAAAGAGCTTATCTTAGACTCAGCCAAAACGACAGGCGCCGTTGTGACGGCTGAGGAGCACAGCATTATAGGCGGCCTTGGCGGAGCTGTCGCCGAGGCTTTGGTCACAAGTGACGCGCGTGTTCCCGTAGGCTTTGTCGGGCTGAACGACACCCACGCCGAGTGCGGGCCTTACAGTGAACTGCTGGCTAAGTATAAGTTGGATGCAGAGGCGATTATGGCGAAGGTTCGGGAGACGGTGAAGAAAAAGTGAACAACATCCCCAAGCTGAAAATCGCACCGCAGAGGACACGGGCGCAGGGATTGGAGATTTAGCGAGAAAGCTGGAATTTATTGAACGCGATGGGCCATTGTTGGACACCGCGTTTCTGTTTTTTATGCCTTATCCGGCACATTGATGTTTTTTCTTTATTTCCGTTTTGTAATAGATGATTTTATCGTCAAGATTTGCAAGATGTTCCTGCATGGCGGCAATTTCATCTTTCAGAACGGCCCGGTGCTGTATCAACATTTCCATTCGTTCCTCTAAAGTGCTATCGCCTTTCACCCGAAGCCGGGCGTATTTTTGTATTTCTTTAATCGGCATACCTGTATCTTTCAGACGTTTGATGAACTGTATCCATGATACGTCACCGTCGGAATATAAGCGTCTGCCGTTTTCTTTGCGTTCTGGAATGATTAAATTTTCTTTTTCGTAATATCGCAAGGTATAAACGCTAATGCCTATAATTGATGAAAATTCACCGATTGCATATCCATATCCCATGAAAATTCCTCCTAAAAAACACTTGACCTCGAGTTAACTCTATATTGTATGGTATGAGCATACCAGAATATAGGAGGTTACGCAAATGGAAAACGAGCGCATGAAAAGAGGAACTGAAAGACTGAAAGAGGTGGATGGCAGCGGCGGGGAACAGGTTATTGCTTCCTTAGAGGGAATAGCCCCGGACTTGGGAAGATATATCCTTGAATTTGCGTTTGGGGATGTTTACTGCCGGGAAGGTCTTTCCTTGCAGGAAAGAGAGGTGATAACGATTGCCAGTTTGTTGACTGCCGGAGGTTGTGAGCCGCAATTAGAGGTTCATGTAAACGGGTCTTTGAATGTGGGAGTATCGCCCGAAAAAGTCATTGAAACTTTTATTCAATGCATTCCCTACACGGGATTCCCCAAAGTGCTTAACGCGGTCAATGTAGCGAAAAAGGTTTTCGCTAAAAGAAATATCACTTTGAGCAAATAAAAGGAGATGTTGATAATGACGAAACTTGTTTTTTTGTTAGTTGCTATGCTTTTTTCTATGACAGGCTGTTCCAATGCCACAACGTTGACACTAAAGGCAACATACAAGGGCTTTCAAGCCCCAACGGGAATTGCTATGGATAACGACGGAAACCTATATGTATCGAATTGGAGCGGCAGCACCGTCACCAAAATTGATACAGAGGGCAATCACAGCGTTTTTGCAGATGGTATGGGTTCCCCGGCTGGCTTGGCCTTTGACGGAACGGGCAACCTGTATATTTCCGATTATTCCAAAGATGTTATTTACAGGGTAACGCCTGACGGTAAAAAAAGCACATTCGCGCAGGGCTTTCATACTCCCACCGGGATAGCTTTTAATCAATCCGGCGAACTGTTGGTGACGAACCGGGGCAGCAACGAAATTGTCAAAGTGAACGCTTCCGGCAGGGTTGAATTGGTTGCGAAGGGCATGAGAACGCCTGTCGGGGTGGTAGAGGACTTAGACGGTAATCTTTATGTCACGAACTACGGCGGCGGCATTATCAAAGTGGCGGCAGACGGAACTACAAGCACTATTTCAGATGAATTTGGACGCCCCGGCGTTGGGATAGACACAAACGACCAAAACATCATTTTTGCCACTGATAACGGGGATGATTGTGTACGGAGGCTTGCCCCGGACGGTACAACTGAAATTGTGGTTGATAATATTGGCGGTTGTGTTGCCGTACTGGTTCATGCGGATACCTTGTATGTCGGAAGTTGGAACGACGGCGCGGTATATGCCTATTCTATCGGAGCAAAATAAAATAACGTTCAGCTTGACAAAAGATTTTCACGCAACAACGCGAAGACGCCCAATTTGGGCGTCTTCGCTGTTATACTGTTGTTTGAAAATCGCTTTCAAAAGGAGGGTTTCTTTATGGCTAAACTTCAAAAACTGCCAATAGGCATTCAGACTTTCGAGAAACTGCGCGAAGGAGGATATTTATATGTAGATAAAACTAAATATCTTGTTGATCTTATAGACAGAGGCACGGTCTATTTTCTCTCCCGCCCCCGGCGCTTCGGAAAATCTTTGACCGTATCGACGTTCGACGCGCTGTTCTCCGGCAAGAAAGAACTCTTCAAGGGCTTGGCCGCCGAGGAGTTTTTTGAACGGCCGGACTACAGGACACATCCGGTCATCAGGCTCGACATGAGCCTCACTGTGACGGACGAAGGGCGCGACGAGTTCTATGAATCCACTCTTGATATAGTAGAGACCTGTGCCGAAAGATATGATTTATCTTTGGAGCGAACTTCTCCAAGCCGTATGTTTGATAAATTAATCAGAGAACTCTATAAAAAACACGGTTCAGTCGTCGTTTTGGTAGACGAATACGACAAGCCGATGCTTGACGTTTTGCACAGTCCGGACAAGGTAGAAGAAATGCGAAACATTTTACGCAATATGTACATCAGAATCAAAGGCAAAGACCAGGAAATACGCTTTGCCTTCATAACGGGCATAAGCAAATTTTCCAAGGTTGGCGTGTTCTCGGCGTTGAACAACCTCAGAGATATTTCTATGAGCGACGATTACGCGACGATGTTGGGTTACAACGAAGAAGAGCTTTTAGCCAACTTCGGCTGTCATATCGACGCTGCGGCAAGCGATATGAAAATATCGAAAGAAGAGCTTATAAGCAAAATCAGAGACTACTACGACGGGTTTTCTTTTGACGGAGAAGCTCGGCTCTACAACCCGTTCTCTACGCTCTGCTTTCTCAGCGACCGGAAATTCAGCAATTACTGGTTCGAGTCCGGCACCCCTTCATTCATAGCCCGCTATATGAAAGACAAAAAACTCACAGTTGAGCAATTCCGAGGCTATGAAGTGTCGCGCGACTTCGCGTTCGCCCCGGGCGAGATAGAGACGGCGACAGCGGCGAGCTTTCTCTATCAGTCCGGGTATTTGAGCCTCAGACCTGGCGTATTAAACGACTTTTCTCTTGACTACCCAAACCACGAGGTCTTGACCGCTATGTCGTATCTCTTAGTGGGAAATATATTCGGCAACGATATGGAGTTGAACGACGCCATGAATCACTTCAGAGAATGTCTTGTGACTCAAAACGCGAAAGGCGTTCAAGGCGAGTTCAACAAACTCCTATCCAAAATCCCCTATGACGACTACGCGAAGGCAGCCGCGAACGCCGTGCCAAGAGGAGGCGACGCGAGAGAATGGATTTACCGCTCTACAATGCTCTCGTATGTCTACGGTATTGGGCTTGACGTTGAGGCGGAAGTTCACGGCAACAAAGGCCGCGCGGATATGGTCGTAAAGTTCAGAGGGCATATCTGGGTGATGGAGTTCAAGATGACAAAGCACTTCGCGAGCGCGGCCGAATGCGCCGCCGCCGCGCTTAATCAGATAAAAGAAAAAGGCTACGCAGACGCTTTCGGCGAGGCCATGCTGCTTGGACTCGCTATTGACGATAACGAGCGGCAGATAACGGCGATAGACTTCGAGAAAAAGACAGTGTGACGCGTTAAAACCGCGCGAGTGATCGAAGAATTTTTCCTTGACTCAAACTTCGCACAAGAGAGCATGAATTTCAGGAAAGGTAGGCACTATATTCATGATTTTGCATCGCAAATTTTCAATGTGTTTAATTGCCGCGCTTTTAATAATTTCGCTTTGCTGGAGCATTTTACCCGATTCTGCATTGGCATGGAGTTTGTTTGGCAACGACGACCCGCACAACGCCGACATGCGATTTTCGACCATTTATCCCATATCTTTTTGGGACTCTACCGTCGGGAAAATCACCATGTATGCCGGAAGCGCTGCTGTTGTCGGAGCAATCACCTATTTTACAGCCGGTACAGGATCTTGGGCCGGAGTTGCCATGGTCGCTAAATGGGTCGGTGGAACCATCGGTACCACATTGTTGGGGGCTTCTGGAGGAGGAGCCATTCTTGCCGGATTAGCCGCTTTGGGGGGAGGGACTGTCGCGAGCGGTGGCCTTGGGGTATTGGGTGGCGTTATGGTCGTCAACATTATAGGCGATCTCGCTGTTTCGGTTGTACTCGATCAAGCTATTGACACACTTCCCAACAACAAACTCCACGAATTCCTTGACATTATTAAACTGCGTATGTTTTACGACAGAATTACCCCTATCGCGAAAGAGAACTTGCAGGATCTAAAAAAGGCCTTGGAAGGCAGCGGCACTGACTTCGAAAAAGTGGAGTTCTTCCTGAAGCGCGTCGAAAGGGACTTGAACGAGGCCGTCCAAAGTAATGCAGCCGACAAAACAACGCCTTACAACTATCTTTTGTTGAGTTTGATTCAGTACAACAATCGGGAATTTGAGGCCGCAAAAAACTCGATGCAAAAAGCGCGTGAATATGTTGACCCGGAGCGTTCCTCGGTTTTAGATTACGTTGACGCTCTTTTATGCTTAGGCGAAGGAAAAGACGAAAACTGCCGTAACTTGCTTTTCAAAATCAACCAGATAGAGCCGACAGCGATCCCGCCTTATGTATTGTTAGGTCAAATTTACTACGATAACAAGAGCTACATTGAGGCTTTTAACGTTCTCAAGGTAGGTCTGACAGATGCTGACGACGATGACTGTACACTTAACTATATGGCGGGGAACTGTCTTTACGCCGCTGGAAACTACAAGCAGGCCATCGAGTATTATAAGGAGGCGCTTTCCAACATGACCATCAACGAAATGGAAGCTCTTTATAAGCTGAGTATCGCTAAGTGCTACAGAAAACTCGGTGACTCGAAGCTGTCCGAAGAATGGCTTGCTGACGCGATTGACGAGGTTAGCAAGAACGACGCTATGATAGCCGAACTGAAAAAAAGCTACGACGAGAATTAGGCGCGCGTAAAGCAAAAAGGAGGAACGTTCGATATGCGGAAATTCCTTGCGGCGATAGTATGCTTGTCGGTGTTGTTTGCGGCTATGGATATTGCATACGCATCGCCCGCCTCGGTAGTCGAGCCGGTGGTGAAGATGACCAAACCGTATTGGGATGATCTTTACAGGCTCTTGGATAAGGCAATGTTAGTTAATAACCTTTACAACTTAAACAGAAAATTTGCTTCTAATGGAGATGACTTTTATCGTTTTGTTAAAACTACGGACAAAATCGACGATGTGTTGAGGGTGGTTGCAAAATTACCGATGGCTCAGCGCGCGCCTCTGCTTTTGGAGATAAGCGCGGCGCGTAATCTTGTGAAGCCTACAGAGATGCTGAAACTTCAACAATTGATTCGAGGTATGGATAAAGCCGACGATATTATACGACTGGCCATGACAAAGGGCGACGACATAGCGGACGCGTTACGCGTTGCGGCGAAGGTAGGAACCAAGGCTGACGACGCCGCGAAAGTAACGACTGCGTCGGGCAAGGTCTTTCCTAAAACCTCTGCACGTTAAAACTCTCAACAAGGATAAACATCTAAAACTGAACAAATAGGGGCTACAACCTGTGCCGAGACGCCAAAAACAGCCGCGTCTCGGCTTTTTTTATAAACACCGCCTCGTCTTTGCGCTAAAACTGATTTTTGGCCGGTCGGCATTTCCGCCCGTAATCGCAAAACCACAGCTCTGAGAAATCTGAAGAATATGATTTTTAGTAACACGTATTTTATAAAACGTGTTATTATATTTGACGCGGTTATTCGGGGGAGGTGGATTAAATATGGACGCATTCGGGCCAAAAAAAGGTATCTTCCCGTCGGGGATGGGGAGGAGGATAGGGGGAAGGCTCCTGATATTCCTGTTTATGATGTTGTTCCTGTCGGTTATCGTGTTTTACGTGTCGCGGCTCGCGCCTGGCGACCCGCTTGAGGCGTTCTACGGCGACGCGACGCAGTCGATGACCGCCCCGGAGATGGAAGCGGCTCGAACGCGGCTTGGATTGGACGGCTCCATAACAGAGCAGTACGTAAAATGGGCGGCAAGCGTCATTCAAGGTGATTTTGGAATATCCTTAAGACACAAACGCCCCGCATGGGATGTTGTCCGTCCGCTCATAGGCAACACTCTCATTTTGGGCGGAACGGCTTATATTGTGGTTTTTGTTTTGGCTGTAATCCTGGCTTTGTTCTGCGCGAGGTTTGAGGATTCTCTGGCGGACCGGCTTATCTGTAAAATTGCCACGGCCGCGTTTTATATTCCAACTTTCTGGTTGGGCGTCGTGTTGGTGCTGATATTCAGCGTTAATCTGAGACTGCTGCCCTCAAGCGGCGCTTACGACATCGGCAAAGCCGGTAGCTTCTCCAATCGCGTCCGTCATATGATACTACCCATGATTGTTATGGTAGCAAGTCACTTGTGGTTTTACGCCTACATGATCCGCAACAAACTTTTAGACGAGATACGCCGGGATTACGTGCTGCTGGCTCGTTCGAAGGGGTTGGGGAGAACAAGGATACTTATAACCCACTGCCTGCGTAACGTCCTGCCCACCATAGTAAACATCATGGCTATATCCATACCCCACGTTCTCAGCGGAACGTATGTAGCGGAGGCGGTGTTCAACTACCCCGGCATAGGAGCGCTCGCCGTGTCGAGCGCGAAGTATCACGATTACAATCTGCTTATGCTTATGGTAATGCTTACCGGAGTTCTTGTCATTATAAGCAGTATGTTAGCCCAGAGCATAAACGAAATTATCGATCCGAGAATGAAAGCCGGAGAAGAGGCGTACTGATGGCCGGGGAAGACGGGAATGGATTTATGATTGTTGGGGCTAACTACAGGCGACACGAGGTCATGGCAAAACGAGATGGGGTGTGGCGCAGATTGCGAAAAATGCCGCTGTTTTCGATTGCGCTTTTGGTTGTAATCATACTCGGTTGTCTTATGGCTCGTTTTCTCGCCAACCACGATCCCGGCAAGTTCTACCTCTCTAACCTCTCGCAGCCTCCAAACTCGGAGTTCTTCTTCGGGACGGACTCGCTCGGACGCGATATATATTCGATAATCTGGTACGGAGGCAGGGTGTCGATATTTATAGGACTGCTCGCGACTTGCGTCATAACGATTATCGGAGTGACATATGGCTGTATCAGCGGCATGGCGCCGGAGTTTTTGGATAATATGATGATGCGCGCGGTTGAACTGGCGCAGAGCATACCGGTTCTTCTGACCGTCCTTTTGATAGTGTCGATAATGGACACACAAAACGTCGTCACATTATCTTTGCTCATCGGCTCGGTCTCGTGGTTCAGTTTGGCCAGAATAGTGCGGGGCGAGGTACGGCAGATACGCCGCAGCGAGTACGTTTTAGCTTCTCGGTGTATGGGCGCGAGCTTTATGCGCGTAGCGCTGAAACACCTGATACCGAACTTTGTGTCGGCCATCATGTTTGTGGTTATATCAAGCGTCAGCACAAGCATGTCGATGGAGTCCACTCTCAGCTTTCTGGGATTTGGCCTCCCCGCCGAGGTGCCCTCATGGGGAAACATGCTGTCTCTCGCTGACCGCGCTTTGCTGATGAACACCTGGTGGGTCATCGTAGTTCCGGGGCTGTTTCTCGTTATGACTTTACTTTCAATAACGGCGATAGGGTATTACTTTCGCAGTGAAACAAACAAGCGGCCGAGTAATCTTTAGTAAGTCTGAACAAAATATTCTATAAATAGGAGGACGTAACATGAAAAAGAGTTTTTTTGTATTGGTAACGGTTTTTGCGCTATGTGCGGTTGGGTTTTCCAAAGAGGCCTTGGCGGCGGGTTCGGATATTTCCAACACCCTTATCTACGCGGGGGAATCCGAAAACACGCTAAACCCCATCTTAAACAATCACGGGGAATTGCCGGGCATAATTTTCTCAGGGCTTATGAAATATGACGCCAAAAACGCTCCCGTCATGGATTTAGCGGAGAGTTTTACCTACGACGACGCCAAGCTCACCTATGTTTTTCAACTTCGTAAAGGTGTAAAATGGCACGACGGCCATGATTTCACGGCTGACGACGTAGTATTCACCTACAACATCTTAGCCCACGACGATTCTCTTACGGCCTCAATCAAGAGCAACTACGAGGACATCGACGAGGTCTCCGCGCTTGATAAAGACACCGTTGTATTCAAACTATCGCAGTACAACGCGGCCATGTTGGACAACTTCACCATAGGCATACTCCCTCAACACGTCCTGAAAAACGAGGACATCGCAACGTCGTCATTCAATCAGAAACCCGTAGGCACGGGGCGTTACAGGTTTGCAGAATGGGACACGGCGCTTGGCGCGATAACGGTCGAGCGCAACCCGGACTACTACGGCAAACGCCCCAACATCGAGCGCGTTGTGTATAAAACGGTGGCCGTAGAGAGCGCCAAAGCCCTCATGCTCCAGTCGGGCGAGGCGGATCTCGCGTGGCTCAACGCCAACTACGCCCAGCGCTTTCGCAAAGACTCCAACTTCAAAAACATCGATTTTGTCACGGGCGACTATCGCGCGGCGGCTATGGACTTCCGCACCGATTTTTGGAAGAAAAACGGCGACTCCATAGGAGTTCTGAACTACGCCGTGGACAAGCAGGCCATCGTAAACGGAGTGCTGAACAAACAGGGGCGCGCCGCGTATAGCCCGATACAGTTAAACGCTTACGGCGGCAATAAAGCCGCTGACATCTATCCTTACGATCTCGAAAAATTTGCCGCCGGGATGAAAAACCTCGGCTGGACCAAGGGGAGCGACGGCGTCTATGAGCGTAACGGGCAGAAATTTTCTTTTACCATACAGGTGCGGGACTACGAGGAGGAGCGCGTAGACATAGCGAGGATACTTGCCTCTCAGTTGAAGGAGGCCGGCGTAGATATGCAGGTTGCGCCCGTGACCCGCTTTGATTGGAGCGCCGGCTATAACGGATTCCTCGCGGGCTACGCCGTGGAGTTCGACCCCGACGGCGCTTACGCTAACTTCGTCACCGGAGGCAGTCAGAATACCATGACGTACTCCAATCCGGAGGTGGATGAATTGTTGAAGCGCGGCCGTCATTCCAAGGACTCCGAAGAACGCCGCAAAATATACGGCTCGTTCGAGGCCGCATACGCGCTGAGGCCCGGTCATTTACTGGTGGCTTATCTCGACGGAAACTACGTGAGCGTCGCCGCTCTCAGCGGGCTTGACACGACACGCGTTCTCGGGCATCACGCCGTGGGCGTCATGTGGAACATCGAAGAATGGACCCTTTCGAGATAACGCAAAATAGAGAGACCGTATTGGAACTTCGTAATTTATCCGTGAGTTTCGATACTCCCGATGGGGAGGTCGAGGCGGTGCGGGACGTTTCACTGTCGCTTGCGGCGGGGGAGACAGTGGCTATTGTCGGGGAGTCCGGCTGCGGCAAAACCGTCATGTGCCAGTCCGTTATGAAGCTGCTGCCAAACACCGCCCGCATAAAGCAGGGCAACATCATAGTTTGCGGGGAGGACATAACGAACTACAAAGACAGGCAAATGCGAAACCTGCGCGGAAGCACGCTATCTATGATATTTCAGGACCCTATGACGACGCTGAACCCGACTGTCCCCATAGGTAAACAGATAACCGAGTCGCTGCGCCTGCATGGGAAAATGAGCGCGGCGGCGGCGCACGGTCGCGCGGTCGAGCTGCTGAACCTCGTCGGCATAGACAATCCCGAGCGGAAAATGAAGCTCCAGCCGCACTATTTTTCAGGCGGTATGCGTCAGAGGTGCGTGCTGGCGATAGCTCTCGCCATGAGCCCAAAAATACTGTTCGCGGACGAGCCCACGACTTCGCTGGATGTCACAATTCAGGCCAATATGCTTGACCTTTTGCGGGATATACAGAAAAAAACGGGCGTAGCCGTGGCGCTCATATCCCACGACCTCGGGGTGGTGGCGCGTATAGCGGACAGGGTGGCCGTCATGTACGCCGGAAAAATCGTCGAAATAGGGACGGCGGAAGATGTCTTTTATGACCCAAGACACCCCTACACCTGGGGGCTTATGGGAGCTCTGCCGTCCGTGGCGATAGAGACCGGGACGCTGCGCCAGATACCCGGAATGCCGCCCTCGCTTTTGTCACCCCCTCCCGGCGACGCGTTTGCCGTGCGCAACGAGTACGCCTTGGCGATAGACTATGAAAAGATGCCGCCTATGTTCAAAATAAGCGACACCCACAGCGCCGCGACTTGGCTTTTAGACAGCCGCGCGCCGCTCGTGGCGCCCCCTGTACGAAACCATATCAGGCAAGACGTAAGTAAAAGTGAAAATTTACGCGCCGTCGGCAAAGAGACGATTATCAAAGTAGTGGATTATGTTCAACATTTCCGTGTAAGCCAAAGCCTCACTATAGAAGCTGTGCGCGGCGTGAGCTTAGAACTGCGGCGCGGTGAGGTTTTTGGCCTCGTCGGGGAATCCGGCTGCGGAAAATCCACCATAGCGCGAGCCATAATGGGGATATATAAACCGACATCGGGCAAGATATATTTCAAGGACAAACTTGTTTCGGATAGGCGTTCATACCGCGCGAACAGGCGGGAGACAGCGCGCGGAGCGCAGATAATTTTTCAGGACTCCGCCGCCGCGCTGAATCAAAGAATGACGGCGGAGGAGATAGTATCCGAACCGCTTGTGATAAACCGCATGTGTAAAAGCAGGCGCGAACTGCACGACAGAACGGCGGAGTTGCTAGCACTGGTCGGCCTGGACTCCGCGTACCTCACAAAATCCCCGCCTGAGCTATCGGGCGGTCAGCGTCAGCGCTTAGCCATAGCGCGAAGTATCGCTATGGCACCGGATGTTATTATAGCCGACGAACCTATAGCTTCTTTGGACGTATCAATACAGGCTCAAATTGTGACGCTATTTCAAAAATTACAGCGGGAGCGCGGATTTACTTTTCTCTTTATAGCGCACGACCTGTCTATGGTGCGTTTTATCTGCGACCGCGTCGGCGTCATGTACGCCGGGAGATTAGTGGAGATGGCTCCCACTGACGAGCTCTTTAGTTCACCACACCACCCGTACACCATCGCTCTTCTCTCTGCGACTCCGTCACCTGATCCGGTGTCGGAGCGGGCCAAAAAAATCGTTCAGTTTAAGCCGGAGCTTGACGCCGCCGACGGGAAAATGCGCGAACTTTCCACGGAGCACTTCGTCCGCGGGTTGTTTTGAGTAATTTGCGCTAAAACTGATTTTTGGCCGGTTGGCATTCCGCGCAGTTTGAACATTCAACCTCCCCGTTTTTGATTTCCTCCATACCCCATTCGCGCAGCGCGACAAAGATAGAAAAGAGAGAAATGCCCATTGTATCCAAGCTGTATTCCACGCGCGGAGGAACCTCGGGAAATATCTTGCGCGTTATAAGGCCGTCGCTCTCCATCTCACGTAATTGCTGGGTGAGGACTTTCGCGCTTACGGACGAAATGGCCTTTTCCAGCGCTCCAAAGCGAACGGCTCCCTGCGACAGCGCCTTTAGAATCAACAGTTTCCATTTCCCGTTTATTAAAGCTACCGTGGCCTCTATAGGGCATTTTTTGTTCATTTCTCGCCGCCCGTCCCTTCTTTACTTACTTTTAGGTAGGTTATGTTACATAAAAGTGCATACTTGCTGAAATAAAACGACACAGATACTATAATCTCGCCTACTGAAATTGTAAAGACTTGAAATTTTCAAAAATATTGGAGGGAAATTTATGCCTAACACCACGAAAGACATCCATGGTCTAAGCATCGAGCAAATCAATTCGAGTGATATCGAACAATGCAGAGGTTTGTATAACGAGCTCATGGCGTTTCAAAAATCCAAGGCGACGATAGCGCGCGAGGCTTTTGACATGCTGTCTTTTGATATTAGGAAGGAGAAATACGAAAGCGCGGAGGCGAGCCAGTTTGTGGTCGCCAAGGACAAAGGCGAACCGGTCGGCTATGTTTTTTCGGTCGTGGAGGAAGTGCCGACAGTCCCGAGTCCATATCCGGTTTGGGCGCCCGTAAAAAGCGGCGAAAAAGCCTTGGGATTTTATCCCGATTGGGATAATCTTCCCGCGAAGGCTGGATGCCTCAGCAATATCTATGTCCGCGAACCGTACCGCGCCATAGGATTGGGCTCTAAACTTTTCGATATTTCCATGCGTTGGTTTGAGGGCCTTCCCGACATAAACTTGGTGTTCATACACGTCTCAAACGGCAACGACGCCGCGTTCGATTTTTATTGTAAACGAGGATTTACGTACAGTCACGACGTTTTTGGCGGATTTATCAAAGCCGTCTATAAATTTCTGCGCGTATGAGCGCGAGGCTATCTTGCGGAATTTCGCGGATATTTCGATTGAATAGGTGAAAAATCTCTTTTTCACTCAACAACGCAAAGACGTCCAAGTTTGGGCGTCTTTACTGTTATACTGTTGTTTGAAAATTGCTTTCAATAAGGAGAGTTTCTTTATGGATAGACTCCAAAAACTGCCAATAGGCATTCAGACTTTCGACGACATCAGAAACGACGGTTATCTTTATGTCGATAAAACAAAATATCTTATAGACCTTATCGACAGAGGCAAGGTCTACTTTCTCTCCCGCCCCCGGCGCTTCGGCAAGTCTTTGACCGTATCGACGTTCGACGCGCTGTTTTCGGGCAAGAAAGAACTCTTCAAGGGCTTGGCCGCCGAGGAGTTCTTTGAGAGACCGGACTACAGGACTTATCCGGTCGTCAGGCTCGACATGAGCAACGTGACCATGAATATGGGGATAGGTTCTTTAATTTCATCTATGATGGATAGAATGAAAGGAAACGCCGAAGGACTTGGCGTCAAAATATCCGAAGTTTCTCCGGGTGAAGCGTTCTTCAGCCTTCTACAGCAGACATCAGAGAAATATAACACGCGAGTAGTCGTATTGGTGGACGAATACGATAGTCCTATCCTGACTAATATTGACAGTCCCGACAAAATAGAGGAAGCGCGCGAGATTCTCAGGGACATTTATAAGCGGATAAAAACCGGTGAACAGTACATTCACTTTGTCTTCATAACCGGCATAAGCAAGTTCTCTAAAGTCGGCGTGTTTTCGTCGTTGAATAACCTGAGGGACATTTCAATGAGCGACGATTACGCTTCTATGCTCGGTTACACGGAAGAAGAGCTTTTGGTTGTTTTTGGCGACCATATAGAAGATATAGCCCGTCGTATGGAAATACCAAAAGAAGAGCTTTTATCTCAAATCAGAGCCTACTATGACGGATTCTCTTTTAACGGAGAGACTATGCTCTACAACCCATTTTCAACGCTTTGCTTTCTCAGTGACCGCAAATTCAGCAACTACTGGTTCGAGTCCGGCACACCCGCTTTTATCGCCCGTTATATGAAGGATAAAAAACTCACTGTGGAACAGTTCAGGGGTTATGAGGTGCCATACGACTTCGCCTCCTGCCCGGGTGATATAGAGACGGCTACGGCTTCGAGCTTCCTGTATCAGTCCGGTTATCTCAGCCTGAGACCGGGCGGGTTAGATGATTTCTCTTTGGATTATCCAAACCACGAGGTCTTGACCGCCATGTCCTCTCTCTTGATCGGGAATATCTTTGGCAGTCACGAAGCGTTTAGCAGCGCCAGAATAAGTTTTAGAGAGTCTATTGTGAACGGCGACGCGGAGGGCGTTCAGGGCGAGTTCAATAAACTTCTTTCTAAGATTCCCTACGACGACTACGCAAAGACGGCCGAGTACGCCGTGCGTCGCGGGGGAGACGCGAGAGAGTGGATTTACCGCTCCACGATATTGTCGTATATTTATGGTGTGGGGCTTGACGTTGAGGCGGAAGTTCACGGCAGCAAAGGCCGCGCGGATATGGTCGTGAAGTTCAGAGGGCATATCTGGGTGATGGAGTTCAAGATGACAAAGCACTTCGCGAGCGCGGCCGAATGCGCCGGCGCCGCGCTCGCTCAGATAAAAGAAAAAGGCTACGCCGATAGCTTTGACGAGGCCGTTTTGCTCGGGCTCGCGATAGATGACGACTTGCGTAAGATAACCGAGATAAGAGCAGATAAAAAATAAAGGAGACTAAACCATGACTATTAGACATTTTTTAAGAGAAAGCGGCGAAAACCCGTCGCCTAAGACCGGCGGCGTGCCGGAGCGGGCCGACATAGATGAAAAGTACAAATGGAGGCTCGAGGATATATATTCTTCCCTTGAAGAGTGGGAGAAAGTTTTTTCTGAAGTCTCCGCGCGAGTCGACAAAATAACGAGATTTGCCGGAACCGTCGGTGAGTCGTCGGTCTCGCTTCTTTCTTTTTTGAGAGAGGGAGAGAGCGTCTCCAAAGAGCTTGGGCGGCTCTACGTCTACGCCAACATGAAGAGCCACGAAGACCTGCGCGTCACGCGGTATCAGGAGGCGAGCGACAAAGCCGAGAGCCTGATGACGCGCTACTCCGCCTCTGTGTCGTTTTTTCAGCCTGAGATTTTGGCCCTGCCCGACGGCAGAATCGACTCGTTTTTGAAAGAAAACGACGAGCTCAAAATTTACGGGTTCTATTTCTCCGAAATGCTCAGAGGAAAGGAGCATATATTGTCCTCCCGCGAGGAAGAACTGCTCGCTCGCGCCAATGAAATGGCAAACGTAGCGCAAAACGCCTTCACCATGCTAACCGACGCCGACATAAAGTTCCCCGTCATAAAAGACGAAACCGGGCAGGACATAGAGCTGACCGAGGAGCGATACTACAGGCTCAGCCGAAGCCCGTCCCGCGATGTGCGCCGCGCGGCTTTCGAGGGCATTCACAACACCTACGGGCTATACAAAAACTCCATAGGTGCGCTCTACGCCGGGTCTGTCAAGGGGGATTTGTTCTACGCGCGTGAGCGTAAGTACAAAAACACGCTCGACAGTGCCCTTTTCTCCGACAATGTGCCGGAAAGCGTCTACAATAACGTGGTAGGCGCGGCCATAGACAACGCCCCGTTTTTGCACAGATACATGTCGCTGCGCAAGCGCGTCCTTGGGTTAGATGAGCTTCATTTTTATGATTTGAACGTCCCTCTGTCGGAGGAACCTCAGAGCGACATCCCTTATGAGGAGGCCGTGAATATTGTCGCCGAGGCCCTGTCCCCCCTTGGCGATGACTATACTGGAAACCTGAAACGCGGATTTCAGGAAAGATGGATAGACGTGTACGAAAACCAGGGCAAACGAAAGGGCGCGTATTCCTGGGGCAGCTACGGTACGAGGCCCTATGTGCTGCTCAACTACAACGGCACTCTGAGGGACGTGTTCACCATAGCCCACGAGATGGGGCACTCTCTGCATTCATGGTATTCCCACTCAAACCAGCCGCAGGTCTACGCCGATTATACCATCTTGCTCGCCGAGGTGGCGTCCACTACGAACGAGTCTCTTTTGCTGGAGCATTTACTGCGTACGCGCAAGGAGGAACGCGAGAAAAAGTGGCTTTTGACTTATTATTTTGACATGGTGCGCACCACGTTCTACCGTCAGGCGATGTTCGCCGACTATGAAAAAGCGACGCACTCCCGCGCCGAGAGCGGGGAGGCCCTTTCGCCCGCTTGGCTTTGCGCGCTGTGGGGGGAGCTTTGCGCCAAATATTACGGAAGCGAGCTTGTCATAGACGATTCGCTTCGCATGGAATGGGCGCGCATCCCGCATTTTTATACGGCCTTTTACGTTTACAAATATGTGACGGGGTTCACGGCCGCCGGGTCTTTCGCCGCTTCCCTGCTCAACACTCAGGACGCCGGCGCGAGAGAGCGCTATCTCACGTTTCTCAAGAGCGGCGGTAGCGATTTTTCTTTGGATATTCTGGGAAGGGCAGGTGTGGATTTGCGGAGCCGCGAGCCGTTCGAGGCTACGCTGCGGATTTTTGAGGAGAAGCTGAAAATGTCCACGGATTTGTTTTTCAGAACCAATGCGCCGAATTGCTCCAACGTCGCGTAGATTTTTTATTTCTCTTGAAATCGTGCGTGTCGATAATCCAGTTATTTTTGCAAATCGTTTCTGCGTGGCTTTTGGCTCAGATGAAATGGCAAACAAAATTTTGTCGATATTGTTTTCTTCGCCAGTATCATCGCCATATGGCGATGATACTTTGCCGTAATTCACATTTTTTAATGTCACGATAAAAGACTGCTCTGTGGAACGGAATATCGGAGAGGTGTCTTCGGGGTACTCATCAATAATTTTCCGTAGGCCGCTCCCTCTGTGTTCCATCAATTTCAGGCGACTAAACAGGTCGCATATGATAGGGTTCCGGATTTGAAAATAATGATAAGCCGTCTGCCAATTAGGAAAATCATGCGGTAAGCCGCGCCAAGTACAACCCTCTTTCAGAACGTAAAGACAAGCACAAAAAATATCGTAAAGGTCATATTTGCGCGGCCTTGTAACCTTTCGAGATGTTTCAAGGTGGTAGCTTATAGTTTCAAACTGCTCACGCGTAACATCACTTGGGTACGATTGCCTCATCAATATTCAGTCGAGTAGACAGTAGACAGTCTCAATGCTTGAGTGGAAGGGACTGTCCACTGCCCCTCACGGAACCGTACTTGCGGTTTTCCCGCATACGGCTCTTCAAATCAGCTTCGGTTCAAAAGTCCATATTGGCTGATTGATACCTTATATCCTTCAGTTTATGTTCCACGCTCTTAAGAACCTCATGTGTTCCGCGTGTTTCCCTTCAGGAAACGCTGATTTGTTATCCCCTTCGCTCCATGTGCTTTCACACACTTCATCACTACTATGAGATAATCCGACTTCTGGCAGACCGTCAGGCTCACTCCATTTACAAGATTTCATTTACCCTTACCGCTTATGTGGTTTCGTGACAGTAAAGCGGAGTCTGTCAGACCTCCCAGGTATGCGCGTACTACCTTTGTATGCTCGCGTACGCTCTTAGACCCCGACGGAAAGCTGTTCATTCTCGCTTAACGAATGAGACATTGCTGTCTGCTGCGGTTGGAAACGCATCGACTTCCGCTTTTCATCATTACGGGGCTGAATCGCTTCACGCTTTCGCATTGCGGCTCTCATACTCCCACGCCTACGCTTAAACCTCACCTCACCTCACGGCTTTGGCTCCAAGGCTTGGTACTGACTGCTTGCTAAGCTTTATCAGGTCGGGACTCTCACCCGACTATATTACGCACACCGAACTGGCGCACCCTCTTAACTTTTTTGACCGATTGTACCATGTTTATGCCGGTTGTAGAAGATATTAAACAGGTTCTTAGAGGCACCGCTTGTCACAACTCTTGGTGTTCACGCGTTCACACGCCCAAGTGTTAGCCCAATATATCTCCACCACCGGCCTCACAGCAACCGCCGCTAACAACACAGTCACCGTCTCCGGCTCTCCGACGCGCACGGACCGTTTGGAATTAGACATCACGCCGGAACTATGCCTAAAAATCAACTGGAACGCCCCGTACGCCGGAAACCCGCCCCTCCCCTCGATAACAGTCATAGGCAGCGGCGAAAACATCAAGACCAACGGCTCGGACACCATAGCCTTCTTCACAGCGGGCAATGTCCTGCTCACGGGCGGCAATATTTACCGCTTTATTCGATAATATCGGAGAACATCGCTAACAGCGGAATCGGCATTATCGCAAGTTTCATCAGTAAATATATTATTATGTATCACTTTTTCGGCTTGCTTACGTTGGCGTAAAGTCAATGCAGTAAATTTGGCTCGCCATTCTGCTGTCATATTACCGTAACGCTTTAAATCCTCAGCCTTAATTATTCGTTTGCTACCATCTTTTAGATAAGCGTCGTAAGCCTCTTTATCATACTTGTGGCGTTCAATAATAAACGCCTCCGGCATCATCAGTATCTGGTGGAATTGGTCAAGGTCTTTCCCGAATGCCGCCTCGAAGAAACTTTTTCCGCGCCCTATCTTTCCGTGCGTGGAGTTTAGAACTGCTTGGATTGCACGGATATATTTTCGATTCCACGCTTTGCCTGCGAAGTTGCGATTATCGAAATATTCAGGGTCATCAATCGGGTGATACTTCATTGGGAACGAGTATATGCTCACGCCTAATTCTTCACACAGATTGATATTTAACTGTAATCGCAAATATAATTCGTCAGGCACATCATCATCAGAATTATATAGCAAATAGTTAGACAAATCTCTTATTCCATATTTAGCGGCAAGTCTGACAGCATCCGTGTAAATATCTCTTATCGGTCTGCTTTTTGGCTTTTGCGGGTCAACTCCCCAATGGTCGAACGCAATGCGAAGCGGACGGATATTTACCTCCGACAATTTTTTCATTTTTGCTTCAGTCATAAGACGTGCGTCAACACCTTGATTGAAGTCAATATATCTCACTCTACCACGGCTCGTGTTTAACTTTGAGTAAACAAACCTCTCATACAGAGGCGCGAAAGTTTCATCAAAAGCTAAAACCGATTCTCTGGTTGCTGTATCAGCGTAGAGCAACCCCAATTCCTCACGAGAATTATAAAATACTCCCTGCTCGTTTTCAGAGAGCTTTGGCACTACACTGTCATACAGCTTTATCACTTTACGGACGTATGTCCGAACATTATATTCCTCGCTAATGTTGTTTATCGCAATCGAATATTCATTCGCAGAGTTATATGTTTCGCCTTTCCCAAAGCCCAACTCATTTATTTCGTCGATTATATTATTGAACTTACTTGATGCGAACACATTGTTATCGAGGAGAAGCAAATCTTTTTGCACCCCGAAGCGCTGAATGGTTTCCGCAATCTGTTCTTTAATGCTTATGCGTTGACAGTATTTGGGCTCAAGTCTTGGCACGGCACAAAATGTACAATTATTAACACACCCACGGGTCATATAGCCGAAGTAAGCGTTACTCGCAGGGTATCTATATTCAATTTCCTCAAGTATTGAGTAATCAAGAGGTAATTCATCAATTATATCGGTGCTATCTGAGTCAATTTGCCCCGGCCTATCAAGCAATGCCCCAACCCTATCGTTAAGGTAAGGTTTTATTCCGGTAGCTTTCTCAATTTCGAGTGGTAAGATTGTTGAAGCGATACCGCCAACTAGAATTCTGCCGTTTTCGGCTACAAACTTTTTCGACGTATTAATTGTGTCAATCGTTTCTTTCCAATAAAAAGTGAATAGCGTCGTTATACCTACAATATCAAATTTTGGATAATTGCCATCAGCATATCTTTTCCGAGCGTTACGAAGTTTTTTCTCCGAAGTGAACTCCGGAATAGTGTTAAGTTCATTCAGTGGCGCGAGTTTTCCTGTTTTTATATGCTCACGCATAAGCCCGGTATACTTTCCGAGCGCAATATTATAATTATCTTTCCAGAACTCCTCAAACAACAAATCGGCAGCCAAATTTCGCAGGTCCCCTTTGAAAAATCTCACATCATCGCCGCGATTGCGGAAATATGTCGCAAGTTTCATAAGGCCCATAGGCGGGTATTTGTTTTTGTAATTTATAAATGAACATTCAGCTGCAATTTTTCAACATATCCGTTAGGATATGCTAATGTCAGATTCATTCTATCAAACAGTGGGTTCGTCGCATGGATTATGCCATGATGATTAGGGCAAACGACGAGTATATTTTCCGGGTTATTATTGAATGAACGAGAGAATGCGTCTATGTGGTGAGTGTGTATTACTTGTGCGCTGTAACGCTCACCTACATACAAACCACAGACCTGACAAGAATATGAATACAGTTGTTTTAACCTATTTCCTATTGTCTTATCTAACTTTCGTATTTTAACTAACTTCTCCATTTCAATAATTCCGGCAGAATAATCATTAGTGCTAATAAGTTGTTCAAAAGCCATCTCATCAATATCTCGTATTGCAATTTTAGCATCAGATATTTCTTCTGCTGTAATGCATTCCACCAAAAATACGTCATCAAATTGCGTATAATAAATTACAAGGTATTCACGCATCTCTATAGGAACTGATAATTTTTGTCTGTGATTTTGTAGTTTAGATTTTTCATTTGATAAATAAATAAAACTGTTAAAGTGGATTTCGCGTAGCTTTTGAGCAATATCACTATTAGGCGTATACCTAATTTGCAATAGATCTTTGTGATTAGGATACTTCCGCTTATCAAAGCTGATGTTTGAAAGTGTTGCTTGGTATTCAGTGTTTTCCACAATGAGTGTTATTTTTCGCGTTTCACCTTTTGCAATGCGTAACTGAAGTGTTTGGTAAAACTTCTCTTGTAGTGATACAGGAATATTTATTCCTAAATGCAATGCTGACCAATCGACATCTTTCTTATATAGATATGACTCTGCCTGCATATTGGATTACCTCCCAGTTGTTTTGCCATTTCATGCTACACCTAATGTGGAAATATAATCACCTTGTTCCAATCGCGCAAGCATATTCTTGTACGTTCCAGGCAGACTGCTGTAATCACGAGTAGACGTTTCTATTGAATTTGTCCGCCCATATGCGTGAGTGGCGCAGTTTCCTGTCACACGGTCATTGATATTCGAGCGGAATTGCTCTGCCGCAAACAGCACTATACCGAGCGAACGACCACGCTCCGTGACTTCAAGTATCTCGCGGAGAATTGGAGAACCTTTCGGTATGTCCTTTGAGGCATATTTATTTAGTTCGTCAATGAAAATCACTATTCTTGACGGGGGGGCGACACCATCTTCGGCGTCATACTCGCCGAGTTTCAAATTATAAAGTGTTCGCATTGCATCTCCGAATACGAACGCTTGCTTATCCTCCGGTAACTTTGCAATGTCGATAACACAGACTTCATTAGGTTTAACAGTCTTTAAGGCTTCACCTAACCGACACTCGTCTTTTGAGATGTCGGCGCGGTTAGCGAACATATCATCTTGAATCGCTTTGCGAAATACACGCTTAAATTTACGCCAGCTAAGCACAGAAATATCTTCACCCTTGCCGCCAGAACCTTTCTGCGATTTTTCGGCAACCTTTTCCATACAATCCGTCCACGTCGCAAGATTTTTGAAATCGGGGTCATCTTCGTCAATTATCTTGCTAATGATAGATTCCATTGTCTGCTGCGGGTCATCAGTATTGGCAAACATCATTTCAATGCTTTCCTTATCATCCTCGTAAACATATTTATACTTTTTCAGTCCGCCAACTTTGATATATGAATCTACATCTTCAACGTCGAGATAAGTACTCCGTTTAGCCGAGGTCGGTTCTGAAAATGGTATAAAGTATCGGACTTTTTTGAACGGCTCGGTAGATAACCCTATGTCGGCGTAATCAGCAAGAGTCTTATCACGCTGTTCTGCCTTTCCGTCAAAATCATTCGGCTTATCTATCGCCATTAGGTCTCTGCCCTTAACATTGAAAATGACAAAAGCAACGCTGTCGTCCGCATCGGAGCGTTGCAAATACTGGTCTTGTATGGCTTTCATTAGAAACATTGCGTATGAGGTTTTGGACGCAAGCCCTGATATACCGGATATATTGAGGTGCGCCCCTTCGGGACCGAGCAAGAATTTGGAATTGAGATGAACTGGGAGAGTGATTTCGTCCTGTGTCCCCTCGTACATCTTCAAAGCACCACAGACAAGCGGGTTTTCTACATTAGCAAGCCCCAAAGCAAACGTAACTTCATCGGCAGTTGCAAGAAAAACTTCCGCATTGTTATGTACGGGAGTATAGAGATAATGGTCATTAAAAGATACTTTCGCTTCTGCATAGTTCATACCCACGCGGAATGTCGGTTCTTCGATATTTACGTCGCCGAAGTCGCTTGATATGAAGTTTGTCAGAAAACTCGATGCGTCGGTGATATGCGATATGTTTTCAATCACGCCAAATGTGAATGAACCGTCAAGGTGTTTGACCTTAACAATGTCAAACGCATTAAGTTTCTCGTTTTGCTCCGTCCAGAAGCAAAACTTATCCATTGTTGTTGGATTCTTTTCTGTGGCGAGAACACGCCCTATCAGTCTGCCTGTTGGTTTGCTCATTTGTCAATTCCTCCTAAAACAGATGTAAAAAACTCTCGGTGCTTAGATAGTGAGATTTTACATATCTTTCCGTTAAGTAAACCGGATAGATGTGATTTGCCCACCGCAGGTCGGAGCCGTAGCACACGGGATTGCGTTCGTTTATCAAATGCGCGGAAATCAAGTCTACAAGGTCGCTGTCCATTCCATTGGCCACTTCTTCGCTTGAAACAAGGATTTTTTCAACCTTGATTATCCCGTCAAATGGTGTCCTCGTCCGCGATTGCTCTCGTAATCGGACATACCATACCGCGAAACCTATGTCGCCCAAAAAATCCGGGTCGGTGAAGTAGGCGACAGGAGTTCTACTATATAAAGGCAGGTTAGCGATAAAACCGGGATTGGGTTTGTCGCCTAATACGAGACAAACTTCCGGGTTAAATCGTTTTGACACGCCTATTACATAGTCATAGTTGTTTTTAAATTTTTGATATGCACGCTCGTCAGAACGCATAGTCTTACTTGGTTTATATTCTAACGAACCGTCCTTAACAAGATAGTTTTCATCATTTAGCTTTTTCTCTCCGACAAGTTCCGCTACCATCTTTTGCTCGTTTTCTATCATTCGGCCTTGAATTTGGGCTGTACCCTTATCGTCATACTCTTTTTCTTCTTTGGCAGACTTATATGAAAGTATCGTCGAAAAACGCCAACCGCTTTCGCTTATACGGGCGAGTTCGGTTCCGGCATTTAATTTTTGAGCCGTGGCGGTAAGAAATCCCTGTTTCTTGCCGCTTGACTGCGCGATGTCCGGCATAGCAATGACAATCTCACGCTCAAATTTCTCGCGAAACATACGCTTATTTTCACGACGGCAACACCCCACACCAATTTGACCTGCAATAATAGGATAAATTGCCGTGCGATTACCGGACTTCTCGAAGCCCATATCATCAACCTTGTAGACGTGACGCGACCCATCAAGGAAATAGGAAAGCAGTTGTTCACCGATTACCTGTCGGCTCAAGCCAGCTAACGATACATACGCCTTGATGTCCTTTGTTTCGCCACGGCGTTTCCATTGAATAGATGCGTTTGCTTCGCCGTATTCGAGCGATGAACGCTCTGATTCATCGAGACTATACTTGTTTGACTTATAACTTTTACCGCCTGTTTCTTTTGCGATTATTTCCAATATTCGAGAAGATTTTGTTGTGGTCATTCGCCGCCCTCCTCGTTTAACAACCGCTCGCGTTCAACAAGTTCGCGTTCGCGCTCCAGTTCACGCTTTAGTTCTTCTTCCGTCGGTAAATAGAGCATATATTTTGAGGCAAATAGGTTTTCAGATTCCGTTTTCACATAAGTCAAGCGCCGCTTGTGATAAACTCCACCCCATATTGCCTGAGCCTGTCGAGCGATTCCTGCCTGTCAAAGCCGCTCACCGGCGACGTGCAGTCCGTCAAAAGGCGCACGGTCTGTTGAGTACAGAGCCTGTGCATATATGACAAGACGGACTCTTGAACGCAGTGACTGAGGGCCTCGCCGGCGAACGTCACCGTATCGAACGACGACAAGCGCTCAAAGAGCGCGTTGTTGAACGATGTCTCTGGATAAGAATCATCCACGCCCTCAAATATCGAGAACTGGTCTGTGTAGGGGTTTTCACCCTTGAAAATATACCGAACCGACAGGCCGGTTTTGTCGCGCCAATGCGCTATCGCGTCTTGCAAAGGCTTTGCGAGCTGATGTCCCCAAGTCGATACGACGCAGTGTTCCGGCCAGATCGTAACGCTAGGGACAGATTTTGCCCGCATAGCTCTGAAAGTCCGCAGGGCAAAAGGCATGTTCTTCCCCACATCGACTTTCCACTCCCCCGACGCGAAAGCGTCATACGTTATTTGCGTAAACGGCGCCGGACGTTCTCCCGCGCCGTTTATCCAGAACGCTGGGTGAAAGATAGAGACAACGTCGTGCGAGTCGAGAGACGCGAAAATCCCGCTTATATTCTCGCGCTTAATATAGTCTGACAGGCGCGCAATGTCCTCTTCCGCCCCGTCGACGTAAAGACTCCCCTTTTTGTCGCAGAAATCGTTTTGCGAATCGATTATGACCAATGCGTTTGCCGTCATGCTGTGTACCTCCTGATGTTCTATATAAGCGAGTCTATGAAAAAAGCGAGGCTTGAGCCTCGCTTTTTGGTTCGAATATCTTTATCACGCGTTCGGCACGATTGAGACAACCTTGCGTTCGCCTTTCGTGGCAAACTGCACCTTGCCGGGAGCGAGCGCGAAAAGCGTGTAATCACGCCCGAGGCCGACGTTTTTGCCTGGGTGTACGCGTGTCCCGCACTGTCTGACCAAAATGCTCCCCGCCGTCACTTCCGTGCCAGCGTAGGCCTTGATGCCCCTATACTTAGGGTTGCTGTCGCGGCCGTTTGTGGAGCTTCCCTGCCCTTTCTTGTGGGCGAAGAACTGTATATCGAATATAAAACTGACAAAATCACGATTATCCATTTTAAGAATATACCTCCCAAATACAGACATAATCAGAATAAACCGAAGCTATTTCCTTGAGGGACAGCGCCATAGTCTGTGTCAACAACTTTATCTCTGGCGCCCTCTCGTTTTTCCACTTTACGCGAATCAGCGGGACGGAATTATCTATTTTACATACAATATCTTCGTCCGCGAGACAGGCCACGTCACGTAAGCCTATTATAAGAGCCTGAATCAGACTTGACACGGCGGCGCAAACCACATCCTCGCCCTCCGCAGAGAAACCGGAGTGTCCCTTGGACTCGAGCCCGACAAGTCTTTTCTCTCCGTTACTATCTCCCCAAAACAGCGTTATGTTAGTCACTTACAAATCTGTTTTGTTTGTCAGGCTTCGATTTCCAGCACACGGATTTCAGTGTAATACTGACGATGCCCGCGCATACGCCTCTCGTTCTTCTTGCTCTTGTACTTAAACACAAGCACTTTTTTGTCACGTGCCTGAGCCGTTATCTCAATTTTCACCAACGCCCCGAACACCAAAGGCGTCCCGAACTTAGGGCCGTCGTCCTTGCCAACCATATATACCTTGTCAAAGAAAATCTCCTGCCCGACATCCCCCTCCAAGCGCTCGACGCGAAGCACGTCACCCGCTTGCACACGATACTGCTTACCGCCTGTTTCAACCACTGCGTACATTAATATAATTTCCCCTTTCCGCTGAACACGAGGCTCCCTCAATTTTGACGAGAGATTATGCGCTCGTTCATGCGCCACTCAACCAATGAAACATTCTACGCATAAATTTTGCTCGCGTCAAGCAAATTCAGATTTTGACCACGGCCGTTTCATAAAAAATTTCAGGCTTAACAAGAATGTACAAAACCTTGATAATCCTTGATAATATAATAAAGCAAAAAAATATTATTGAGGTGAAAAAGTTGAATATAAAGTTGAATATAAAAGAAAGATTTGCAAATATTGAAGATCCGCGCCACCAAAGTTATGTTGAACATAAACTGTGCGATGTGCTCACGATAGTTATGTGTGCTGTGATGAGTGGGTTAGATCAATTACTCGGACATTATGATGTACGCTACAAACAGAGTATCGTTGTTGTCTGAAAAATTCGGTATAACAGCTATCCCCTCTAAACCTACATTCAGCCGCATTTTGAATATGATAGACGGCGAGAAAGTAGGTGTAGTTATTCTTGAAATCATGCGAGAAAACTTCGAGCTTTTAGAACCTGTTTAATATCCAATGTCCACAACTTAAGGGCGAGATGTGATTTTCCATACCTGTTTTTCGCATCATAAACTCTTCGCATATCAAAAATTGCTGTGGCGAAGAAATATGCAAAAAACGCTTAAGTTGTTGACATTGCTTTGAAAACACTAAAAACATAGCAATATCAAGCACTTCTAGAGATATAGAAATGAAAAATGGGGAAACTCAAAAATAACTGATACTTGACAGGCTTGGTTTTTTATGATAGGTTGTCTTACATCAGGGATATGACAAATTGACAAAAAGAAAAAAGTGAGGGACGTTGATGAACGCCGTTTTTGTTCCTTTTGAACGAAAAAGCAGGAGCGTTGCTGTCTACGAAGCGTTGCGGGAAAAGATTCGAGCGGGGTTCTGGAAGCCGGGAGAGCAGATCTACACGGAGGCCGATCTGGGAGAGGCCTTTAACGTGGGCCGGTCCACCGTTCGGGAGGCCCTCAACCTTTTGAAGGCTGGCAACTGGGTCTACACGATCCCAGGGACGGGCACGTTCGTTGGCACGCCCGACTTCGTCTGCTTGGACCCCGAGAACATTCAGGACGTACTTCAGGTGATGGAGTTCCGGGTGGGCTATGAGCCCTACTGCGCTTCGCTGGCCGCGCAGCGAATCAAGCCGAAGGAGATCGAAGTCCTCCTCTCTTACGTCAGGCGTCAGGAGATCAACGTCGCTTCCGAGGAAAAGGAAAACCTTGCGGAGTTCGCTGAAATGGATATGTCCTTTCACTGCCTCATCGCTCAAGCGACGCGCAACACGCTTTTCGCCCATTCTTTCGAGCTAATTCGCGAGCACTTTTTGAAACAGCAGGTCATCTCGGCATCTTACCCCGAGAGGCGGGGAAAGGCGCTTCGATACCACCAGCAAGTCATTCAGGCTTTCAAAGAGCGCGACCGCGGGCAGGCGGAGCGGGTCATGCGCGAGCACGTCCGGGAGACGAGAAACTCCATCTCGGCTCTGCTGAAGAAAGGAAAGGAATGTCCAATGAAGGAGGTTGTGTAAAAAACGAAAGGAGGGAGAAATGGCGGCTGACGCTCGATTCCGTGTCAAGAACATGTAGTTGGGAACACATTTTATTGATTGGGAGGGTAAGTCTATGAAAAAAGTTACTTGCGGCAAGCTGTTGCTATGTATTTTTGTGTTGCTGTTTTGTTGCGTCCCGGCCGAGGCGTTGTCTCTTACGGTTTGGGATGAAAAGGCGCCGCCGGTGTATACCAAGCCGGACAGCACCGGCTTTATGCCGGAGGGGGCTATTGGTTATTTTCAAAAGAACTTTACAGTTGCAGGAGAGGATCGTGCGCTTAAAGTGTATCTTGCCCCGGGGGCCTATGTCCGTCCTTTCTTTACCGTCATAGCGGTTCCCGACGGCGTGAAGACCGACGATTTTCTGGTTGACAGCGGTTGGACCGATTACGCCAATGAGATGAAAGAGGGCTTATACGTCCTGGAACCGCTGAACGGCGCGTGGGGATCTATCGCGGAAGAAAAAGCGTACATCGATCAGGCGATGTTCTGGCTGGTTGACAACTCGCTAAAAGTAGGCGAAGGCGACAACGCCCGCTTGGTTATGTCCAGCTTCAGGCACCATTACGCCGTAGGTTACGGCGAAGGCGCCAAGCACTTGGAGGAGTGGGTCACCAGGGTAAACGGCATTTATGAGGGCACGCTTCTCACAACCGCTCAGGCGTACGTTACTAAAGAAGGCGCTTCCCAGAGTGCTTTTAGTGCAATGGCCGACAGAAAATGGTCGACAAGACCGTCGTCGCCTTATAGCAATTTAGTCAATCAACCGGAGTACACCAAGGACTTCACCATGGCCGATGTAGAGGTGCCGTCATATTTCGTCACGTCCGAAGGCTCGATGGACCCCAGTATCGCGCATTGGAGAAAAGCCAATGACGTAGCCGAGACCGGCACTGTGGCAGACGGCGCTATAACCTATCGCCAGAAGATAGATTCCAAACGCTGGGCGACGACCCTCTGGAACCGCGTCAGAAAAGACGATGGCGAGTCCACCGGATTCTCGCAGGTTGTGGTGAAAACAGTGCCCGAAAGCGAATTTTCGACCGTTGCTAACTATTACAAGTACACGCAGGAGATAACGAATTTCTTCAAGCAGTTTGCCCGTTACGACAGAGGTTTCCCCTTCGGCAACGTCCTGTACGCCAGGGCGGACAAAAAGAGTCTCAACATCCGGGATATAACCGTCGATATGGCCGGCACCGACTATGACGGCGTCACTAAGTCGCGCACATTTATGCTTTACATTCCGCCTGAAGCCTCCACCAGCAATAAAGTTCCCTTGGTCATAGCGTACCCCGGCACTGGTCAGACGGCCAACGTCTCCTTAGACGGTAGCGCGTTGTGGTGGTATTCGGCTAAGAAGGAGAAATTCGCCCTGGCGATTTTCTTCCAAGAATACGTCGCAGGCGCCAATAATTATGCGGTGGTCAGTCAAAGCGATAACGTCCCTAACGTAACACTCATCACCGACGCCATCCTCAAAAAATTGAAGGATGATTACGGCGTTATCGACGAGGAGCGCATTTACCTTACAGGACATTCCGCGGGAAGTATGAGCATTTCCAGTATGGTCAGAAACCCCGAAAAATTCGCGGCGACGGCTTCCTATTCCGGAGTATCACCCAACGTTCCTTCGGGCATTACCAACAGCGATTTGCCTATACCCGTATATTTCATGTTCGGCGAGTGCGAAGTTAGTGCTGATAGTACCGCTAATAATACGATCCCCAACCAACCCAACCCATGGACCAACAGCAGAGTAGGCAATATAACGCAATATCTTGATTATCACTTCACCAACTGGGATTTGACGAAGGGCGAATTCGCGTTAAAGTCCACAGAACATTACGATTTTGTCGACACGGTAGGACAAAAAACGGTAAACGACCCCATCGACGGCAGTTTGACATGGACATGGTCAGTCAAGTCCGGCGGTCAGAAAATTCCGGTTGTCAAGTACTCCAGCACAGCCAACCGCGCGCACGATAACCTGGCCGGTTATAACTTCTTGAGCTGGGATTTCGTGAAACACTTTAAAGTCACGCAGAACGCGGACGGGTCGCAAACCCGCTATTACAGCCCAAGCGCCTTCGCGAAAGCCAATGACGCCGTGGATGTGACAGCCGCTTCCAATAAATCCGGCGGCGGCGGATGTTCCATAACTGCGGGGACGTCAGTTCTGGTTTTGTCTCTGACGCTGCTTGGACTGTCGATAAAGAGATGAAGAAGAGAGGATAGCGTGCGTTGAAAGGCCGTTCAAATAACGGGCGGCCTTTCGCGCAAAAACTTATCTACGCCCCATAAAGGAGGTCGTGTAAAAATTGAGCGCTGCGGAAAAAGAGAATGAGAAGCTGCTGGATTTACTCAAAGAAAAAGCGCGTCAGGTGCGGCTCGGGATCATCGACGCCTTGGGCGTGGGACACCGGGGGCATTTGGGCGGCTCCATGTCCTGCGCCGACATCGTGACGGCCCTGTACTTTCACAAGATGCGCTGCTCCCCCGATAAGCGCCAAGACCCGGATCGCGACCGCTTCATCATGAGCAAGGGGCATTCGGTGCTGGCGCAGTACGCCGCCTTGACCCTGTCCGGGTACTTCGACAGGTCGGTCCTAGCCACCACCAAAAGCTTAGGCAGCCTACTCCAAGGGCACCCCGAGCGGACGACTCCGGGAATTGAGGCCAATACGGGCTCGCTGGGGCAGGGGCTCTCCACCGGCGTGGGGATGGCTTTGGCCGGCAAGGCGGATAACCGCGATTACCGCGTCTACGTCATCTTGGGAGACGGGGAGCTGGCGGAAGGGCAGGTATGGGAGGCCGTCATGGCCGCCAACAACTACGCCTTAGACAACCTGACCGCCATCGTGGACCTGAACGGTATTCAGGCCGTGGGGAAAACCCGCGACCGCTACCGCATCGACAACGTTCCGGGGCGCTTCGCCGCCTTCGGGTGGAAAACCTTCGAGATAGACGGGCACAACATGGCGGAGATCGTAGAGACGCTGGACGCGGCGGCGTCAGTCAGAGGATGTCCGTCGGCTATTGTCGCGCGCACGGTGAAGGGCAAGGGTGTTTCTTTCGCGGAGAACACATCCGCTTATCACAACAACCTTCTGACAGCCGAAGAGCGGGAAAAAGCCATCGCGTCGGTCATGGCGATGTGAGGAGGTCGGGTCGGAATGGAACAGAAACAGGAAAAAAATCAAAGAATTGCTTACGGTCGGGCGCTTTTGGAGCTGGCCCGCTCCAATAAAAACGTGGTGGCGCTGGACGCCGACCTCTGCGGGTCGACCCAGTCCGTTCAGGTGGAGAACAACCTGCCCGCTCAGTACTTCGAGATGGGCATCGGCGAGGCCAACATGGTCTCGGCGGCGGCGGGCTTGGCGCTGTGCGGCAAAATCCCCTTCGTTCATTCTTTTGCCGTGTTCGTCGCGGGACGCCCTTTCGACCAGATTCGTCAGGGGGTCTGCCTGCCGAACCTGAACGTGAAGATAGTGGGCTCCAGTGTGGGGCTTTCCGACTTCGGCGACGGGGCCACGCACCAGTCGTTCGAGGACATGGCGCTCATGAGCGTCCTGCCCAACATGACGGTTCTCGCGCCGGTGGACGCGGTGGAAGTCCCAAAGGCCGTAAAGGCGGCGGCGCTCATAAACGGCCCCGTGTATATCCGCCTGAACCGCAACGACCTGCTGATAGTGACGGAGGAAAGCACGCCTTTCGAGGTGGGCAAGCCCTTGGTTTTGGCGGAAGGAGGGGACATCAGTATCTGCGTGAACGGTGTCGGAGCGGAGCTGGGCCTGAAGACCAGGGAAAACTTGGCGAAAAGCGGAATAAGCGCGCGGGTGGTGAACTTCAGCACGGTCAAGCCGCTGGACGAGGCGAGCGTTCGGAAGGCGGTTGAAGGAACGAAAGGCATCGTCACGGTGGAGGAGCACAGCGTCATCGGCGGCCTGGGGGCAACACTCTCCGCGTGCATAGCCCGCCGTCCCCTTCCGTCCGTGAGGGTGGGGATTCAGGACTGCTACGGACAGTCCGCCCACGAATACGAAGAGCTTTTGGAGCACTACGGGCTCACCGCCGAAGCTGTGGAAAAAGCGGCGAAAGAACTGTTGAGTTAATCTCTCGCGCGTCAAGATATGAGGAGGTCATTTTCATGAGCAAGATCGGGTTTATCGGGCTTGGCATCATGGGTAAGCCCATGGCGAAAAACCTGCTGAAGGCGGGGAAATCGCTGGTAGTTTATGACGTCGTTTCCGCGTCCGTGGACGAGGTTGTTCAGGCCGGAGCGGAGCGCGCGGCCTCTCCAGCGGAGGCGGCCAAGTCCGCGGACGTGGTCGTCACGATGCTGCCAAACTCCCCTCACGTCCGCGAGGTGGTGACCGGCAAGGACGGGATTTTGAGCGTCGTCCGGAAGGGTCAGATCGTGGTGGACATGAGCTCCATCGCCCCTCTGGTCAGCCGCGAGCTCTGCGGTTTGGTGGAAGCCAAGGGCGCCGACATGATCGACGCTCCGGTGAGCGGCGGGCAGGAGAAGGCGGAAAAAGGAACCCTGGCCATCATGGTGGGAGGTAGGGAAGAAGCGTACAACAAGGTCAAAGACGTCCTTGACCTGATGGGCAAGAGCAACTACGTGGGCGCTTCCGGGGCGGGACAGATAACGAAGCTCGTCAACCAGACCATTGTTGGCATCAACATCGCCGCTGTGGCGGAGGGGATGAGCCTCGCAAAGAAGGCCGGCGCGGACCCGGAAAAGGTGTTTAACGCCATCCGGGGCGGACTGGCCGGCAGCCAGTGTTTGGAAGACAAAGCGCCCCGGATGTTCGAGGGCCGCTACAATCCGGGGTTCCGCATCAACCTCCACATAAAGGACCTCTCCAACGTTCAGGAAACGGGGCGAGGCCTGCACCTTTCCATGCCTCTCGTGGCTCAGGTCATGGAGATGATGCAGAACCTGGCGGCAGACGGCCGCGAAACCCTGGACCACGGCGCTCTCGGGCTGTTTTACGAAAAGCTGAACGGCATTTCATTGAAAAATTAAACGTTCTTCCGTGCCATATCAGCATTGCCGTAAGGAGGAGGACAGCAAAATGTCGGTTGAGTCCAATCTTAAGAAACTCTTTTCACTGGAAGGCAAAGTCATTTTAATGACCGGCGCGGCGGGCGGCATCGGCGCCGAGTTGTCAAAGGGCATGGCAGGAGCGGGGGCTGTCATGTGCAACTGCGACGTAAGCGAGCGCGGCTTGGCGGAGCTTGCGAACGCAATAGTCAGCGAAGGCGGCGCAGCCGAGTCTTATGTCATGGACGTAACCGACAGAAAAAGCGTACAGACCGCCGTCAACGCCGCCGCCGCGAAATTCGGACGGATAGACGTTCTGGTAAACGTAGCCGGGATAAACAAACGCGAGGGGTTTTTAGACGTTTTGGAAGAAACTTACGACAGGATAATGGACATCAACCTGAAGGGCGTTTTTTTGGTCGCGCAGGCCGTTGTCCCTCACATGATGAAACGCCGCGCCGGGAGCATTATAAACATCGGTTCGCATAACGCCACGGCGATGCTGGGCGGGTGCGCCGTATACGGCGCGACCAAGAGCGGGGTCGTGGCTCTCACCCGCTCCATGGCGGTGGAGTGGGCGGAGTGGGGCATACGCGCCAACGCCATATCTCCGGGGCATATCCTGACGCCGTTGACGCAGGTCACGTGGGATCACCCCACGCGGGGCGACTATCTGCGGGACAGAATCGCTCTTCGCCGCCCAGGAGAGCCTGAGGAAATACTGGGGCTCGCCGTCCTTCTGGCGTCCGATGCGTCAAGCTACATGACCGGCGCTAACTACGTGCTGGACGGAGGCTGCATAGCCGGCGGCGCGCCTTGGGACTTCGACTCCGAGTATCGTTTCAAAAAAGAAAACGCCTGATAAAAACCGCAGCGCGTTATTACGAGTGCCTTTCTATGACGGACGTAAGGAGGGAGCAGCTATAAAAGCGATATACTACGTGGGAGACGAACGCGTGGAACTGCGGGACATACCGGTTCCCGAGCCGAAGGACGGCGAGTGCCTCATAAGAATAGAGGCCTGCGGGATCTGCGGCTCCGACGTGGAGGGATTTTTGGGAAAAACAGGCAGACGCATCCCTCCGATGATCATGGGACATGAGTTCGCGGGCGTCGTCGAAAAAACGCCGCCGGGCGGTATGTACAAGGCCGGAAGCAAAGTCGCCGTTTTCCCGAAGCTCTTTTGCGGCGAATGTGAAACGTGCAAACAAGGGCAGGTCAACCTCTGTCCGAACGCGAAATTCTTCGGCGTGATGGACTCAGACGGCGCGATGACCGAGTATATTTGCGCTCTTGAAAAATACCTCGTTCCGTACCACGGAGCGGGGGCGGACGTGGCCTCTATGGCGGAGCCGGCGGCCGTATCCTACAGCGCCGTGTCGAAGCTCACGGACGCTCAGATAACAGGAGCCCGCAACATATTGGTCGTGGGAGCCGGGACAATAGGTCTGATGGCGCTTTGCTGGCTAAAATACAAGGGCGCGAAGCGGGTAATATGTAGCGACGCTTCGGATTTTCGCCTCTCGCTCGCCTCTCGCATGGGGGCGGACGCGGCGGTCAATCCTGCTAAGTGCGAGTTCGAGCGAAAGATCTCCGAGCTTACGGATGGCGCGATGTGCGATATTTCCGTGGAGGCGGTGGGGATAAGCCCAACGGCGCAGGCTTCGGTGGACGCGCTGAAAAACGCCGGGCGCTCGGTCTGGATCGGCAACGCGGCAAAAATGGTTTCCGTGAACATGCAGAGCATCGTTACAAAAGAACTGCAAATAATCGGGAACTACATCTACTCTTTCGAGGATTTCAAAACATGCGTTTCCCTGCTGTCTGAAAAAGCTATCGATGTGACGCCGATGATCACGCACCGGATGGATATGGGTAGTGGAGTGGAAGCCTTCGATATGCTTCGTCACAACGAAGGCGGAAGAGCTGTAAAGGTGATTCTCACAAACGGCTGATGCTGCGCTGCGGCTGTACAGGCCGCGGCCAGGCTACGCAAATACACATTTTGAAAGGGGTAAGGGACATGGCAAGAAAATGTATGACAGTACTGTTGGTGTTGATGTTGGTGGTCACTATGGGCTCGGTGGCGTATGCCGCGCCGGAGTTCCGTATCGGCACCTACCTCCAGCTCACCGGAAGCAACTCCGTGGTCGGTAACTCGGGCAGACAGGGCATCGACCTCGCCGTCAAGCATATCAACGCCAACGGCGGGTTCAACGGCGCTATCGTGGTGGTCACGCACTACGACACGGCTGGCAGCACCGAGGAAGCGGTCAAAGTCGTCCAGAAAATGATCGCCAACGAAGCGGTCGACGCAGTTATCGGCTCCATCAACTCCAACGAGGTCAGCGCGGCGATTCCCTACCTGAACGAGGCCCAGATCTACAACTTCGGGCTTGGCACGTCCGCCACGTGGATGCAGGACACGAGCAGGATATGGACGTTCCGCGCCAGCGCCAACAACGGACGCATCGCGCCGCAGGACGTAGACCTCATTTTGAAGCTTGGCTACAAAAACGTAGCTATCATCAATGGCACCGACGATACCGGAAAATCCACCGCCGACGCTTTCGAGGCTGCTTGCAAGGAAAAGGGCATTGCCGTAACTACCCGCCAGCAGTGCGACTCCGAGGACACCGATTTCACCGGCCAGATTTTGCAGATTCTCTCGACCGACCCCGATTGCATATTTATGTCGCTTATAGGAACGACGTTCGGTCCGTTTGTGAAACAGGTCCGCAATATGGGCTATAAGGGAATGATCGGCTGCAAAGAGTGCTTCTCGCTGGAGTATCAGAACGTGGCTGGCGCGGAAAACTCCAACTACGTGTTCTACGCGTACCCCTATGTGGGTTACACCGACATCGCGGACTGCAACATTCCGATAATGTCCGAGTATCTCAAAAACTTCAAGGCCGAGTTCAACGAGCTTCCCGCGCATGAAGGCGCGTACCGCGGCTGGGACACCATGATGTCCATGTGGGAGGCTGCCAAGATAGCCGGCAGCAACGACAAGACAGCCCTGCGCGACGCCATGGTCAAGGTGAAGATTGCGGGGCTTGGCGGCGAGCTTGACTTCACCAAAGGCGACCGGGAGGGCTACAGCCAGTTCTACTCGTTCGTGCTCGTTGACGGAAGCAACTATCTCATCGACGATTGGCTTGCGGCGGGCGGCTATGACAAGTACCTCAAAGCCACGGGAAGGAACCGTTAAGAAAACGCCGCTGCCCCCTGCGGGTTTATCGCTTCCTTAATTCCCCGTCGCAATTTTTGCTAAGATTAAGAATGGAAAAGCGGGTAGAGTGTTTTACCCTCTTTTCTTTTTAAGAACGCATACAGTCCAGAGTTGCACCTGCACTTGAGAGGAGGCGTACCGTGTTTTCGTATCTCTTGGTCAACGGCATGATAATCGGCGGTATTTACGGACTTATAGCCCTTGGATATAGCCTGATCTACAGAGCTTCGGGGCTCATGAGCTTCGTTCAGGGAGACATCATCACCTTTGGGGCCTATATGGGCCTTACATTCTACAAGGTCTTAGGGCTCTCCATCTACGCGTCGCTGTTTTTGACTTTCGCCTGCGCGTTCGCGCTGGGCATCGTTCTTGAAAAAGGTGTTATTCGCGTTTTATTGAACAAAAACGTTATGCCCATATATATCGTCCTGGCTACAATAGCCATTTCGTTCATTATCCAGAACGCGCCGCAGGCCTACTACGGCACTGTAACGCAGCGGTTTCCGCAGGTTTTCAGCAAGAGTAGCATCACTGTATTCGGCGTTACGAACCAGACGGAGGCCTACGCTTGTTTTGTCGTTTCCGTTGTGCTCATGTTCGCGCTGCATATTTTTATGACCAAGACAAAATTCGGCACGGCCATGCGCGCCGCGGCAATGGATCCCTTGGCGGCCGAGGCCTGCGGAATAAACACATCGCTGAGCACCGGCGTTACCTGGGGGCTTTCGGCGGGCATAGCGTCTGTTGCCGGAATGTTGCTGGGGCCGATGTATGGCGTTTATACCATGCTTGGAGCTACGCTTGGAAGAAAGGGCTTCGCCGGGGCCGTTATAGGAGGCTACGGGAACATGTACGGCGCGATGCTGGGCGGAATGATACTTGGCCTTGTCGAAACCTTTACCGCCGGCTACTGGAGCGGCACGTACAAAAACTTTATCGCCTACGCCATTTTGCTTCTTTTCCTGTTCATCAAACCCACCGGCATCTTCAACGAGCAAGCCATCCAGGACGTATAAAGGGAGAATGGAGGGGGTGATGTGGTGAACAATAAAAAACTGACCAACGCGCTGGTTTTAGCCGTTGCGCTTGTCGCGCTGCCGTTTTTGATACGAGTGATAAATGGCAATGAATACGGCGTGATGATTATGTGCATCATGCTGGTATATATTATTGCGGTATCCGGTCTCGACATACTTTTCGGCTACAGCGGGCAGATTTCCTTAGGGCACGCGGCGTTCTTCGTCATTGGCGCTTACACCACCGGTCTGTTGAATATATATTTCGACACGCCGCTTTATATAACGATACCGCTCGCCGCCGTCTTTTCCGCGATAATCGGCGGCATAATCGCCTACCCGGCATCTAAGCTCAAATTCCATTTCTTATCGCTGGCCACGATAGCGTTTGGGGAGCTCGTTTTCAACTTTCTCTACGTTTCTCCGGGGGGCTTCACCAAGGACTATCTGGGAATTCAAGTTATTGGAATAAGTTTCCTTACGGACTACACGAGGTGGTATTTCTTCCTTCTGTTCTGGGTAACTCTCGGGCTTCTGGCCAAACATTCCCTAGTCAACTCCCGCACCGGACGGGCGTTTATAGCCATCCGTGAAAATACCCACGCGGCTAATGGAATGGGCATAAACGTCCATTGGAATAAGATATTGGCCTTTATGATCAGCGCGTTTTACACCGGCCTTTCCGGCGCGCTGTTCGTTCATCTGATCAAATACATCAGCCCTGAGACCGCGAAGCAAAAGCAATCCGTGCTTTTCCTTACTATGCTGCTTTTCGGCGGCAGCGGGTCGATGTGGGGGCCGATCATCGGCGTCGTCATCTTGGAGATTCTGTTGGAGCTCATACGGCCGTTTCAGGAATATCAGATGTTTTTCTACGGAGCGCTTCTGCTTGTCGTGATTATCGCGCTGCCGGGCGGTATTTACGGCGGCATCAAGGACGCTCTCGTCTCTTACGAGCGCAGGAAAATGGGCAAGAACCTCCCGAAAAGCGGTGATGATAATGCTTGAAACAAATAAAGTCACCATAAATTTTGGCGGCCTAATTGCCGTCAACGAGGTGAGCATCCGCGTCGCGGAGCATAAGATCACGGCCTTGATAGGGCCGAACGGCGCGGGCAAGACAACGCTGTTCAACTGCATAAGCGGAGTTTACGTCCCAGCGAGCGGAGAAGTCCTGCTGGACGGCCTTCACCTCGAAGGCAAAATGGGCTATCAGATCAACAAGGCCGGCATCGCCCGCACCTATCAGGTCATCAACCTGTTCTGGAAGATGAGCGTCCTCGAGAACGTTTTGGTGGGAATGCACTCGCGCCTCAAGTCCAATTTCTGGGACTGCCTCCTGCACACCAAAAAGAAACGCGAAGAAGAAGCAGAGATTTTGACCAAGGCTCACGAGTGGCTGGATTTTGTGGGGCTCAGCCAATACGCGAACGCGCCGGCGGGCAGCCTCTCTTACGGCAAGCAGCGGCTTCTTGAAATAATCCGCGGGCTGGCCAGCGACCCGAAGGTCATTCTGCTGGACGAGCCGGCTGCCGGCATGAACAGCGGCGAAAAAAGAGACCTCGACGCGCTGCTGCAGAGAATACTCAAAAAGGGCGTAACGATCCTGATTGTAGAGCACGACATGAAGCTCATCATGGGCATAAGCGATTATATTTACGTGCTGTGCAACGGCAAGCTCCTTGCCGAAGGCGTCGTGCGGGACATTCAAAACAATCCGGAGGTTGTCGCGGCGTATCTCGGAGGTGATGACTGATGGCGAAGATACTGGAGCTCGTGAATTTTCATTATTACTATGGAAACATTCACTCGGTGAAGGGCATCGACTTGCACGTAGACGAGGGCGAAATGGTGACGCTCATAGGCGCGAACGGCGCCGGCAAGACCACGACGCTTCAATCTGTCTCAGGCCTCACGAAGCGCAGGGGAATAGAGGGGAAAATAATATTTCAGGGCAAAGAAATACAGTCTTTCAACGGCAATAAAGTAGCCAGCCTCGGCATTGCGCAGGCGTTGGAGGGCAGACACATTTTCTCGAAGCTGAGCGTTGAGGAAAATCTCATTATGGGGGCGTATAAGAGGAAAAACAGCGTGGAAATCAAAAAAGACATGGACAAGGTCTACGAACGGTTCCCCCGTCTTCTGGAGCGCCGCGAGCAAATGGGGGGCACGCTTTCCGGCGGCGAGCAGCAGATGCTGGCCATAGGGCGCGCGCTGATAAGCCTCCCGACGCTCATGTTGCTTGACGAGCCATCCCTTGGGCTTGCGCCCCTTATCGTGAAGGAAATTTTTATCGCCGTAAAGGAGATAAACCGCGAGGGAACGACCATCTTGTTTGTCGAACAAAACTCCAAAATAGCGCTTTCCACCGCGAACAGGGGCTACGTCATGCAGACGGGCGAGATCGTTATGACAGATACCTGTGAAAATTTAATGGCGAACGCGGAGATCAAAAAAGCCTATTTGGGCGTCTGATATCCATTCGCAGCCAAGCGGCAATAAGTCCATTACGCGGGCGGATGGCAATCCGCCCCTATCAATTTATTGCTCCTGACCAACCTTGCAAGCAACGACAACCAGAAACCTTAAAAAAATAGCGCGGAAAAAGTGAAATTTCTGAATTTGCATTTTTTTTGACGCTTTGGTAAAATGGCGTGCAATCATCCCGAAAAGGAGCCTTCAAATTGATATTAAAAGCCGACAGGATCGTCACAGGAGATGGTTTAACAGTTTTAGATAACGGGGCTGTCTATATTGCGGGTGAAAAGATAACAGAAATCGATGAATTAGCGACCCTTAAAGCAAAATATCCGGACAGCCCCGTAAAAGAATATAAAGGCGCGTCCATTATGCCGGGTCTGATAGATATGCACGTACATGTCGGTTATTGGAGGAGCCAAATTGACGCCCCTACCTACAATGACTACAAAATAGCTTATTTCGCGGCGGATTACCTTAAAAAAGCTTTTTCAAAGGGAGTTACGACAATCAGGGATCTCGGTTCGCCCAAAAACCTTAGCGTCTCAATCAATAGCGCGGTCAAGAGCGGATTCCTCGAGGTCCCCAGAATTTTACCCGCGGATGCCCCTCTATGTTTTACCGGCGGTCATAGCCATATGGGAAACGGTTGGGAAGTAAACGGTCCATGGGAGATAAGAGCCGCCATACGCGACCTTATCAAGCGTGGCGCGCAGTGGATCAAACTTATGGAGAGTCACCGTTCCGACACTCCGGAATTTACCCAGGAAGAATTAGACGCGGCTGTAGACGAGTGCCATCGCGTCAATAAAAAAACAATGGTGCATGCGGGCACTCAGCCTGCGATTCAGATGTGCATAGACGCGGGCTTCGACACTATCGAACATGCCACGGATCTGACGGCCGATCAGGCCGGGCAAATGGCTGAAAAGGGCATTGTGTGGGTACCTACAATCGTTGCCTATACTCAGACCTATAAACATATTATGAACAACTTGAACAACTTGAACAATGAAGGCATTGACGCTGTGACTCGCAGGTTTATCGATCAGCGCGCCTATTTTGAAAAGGCGGCTGCCACGTATAAGGAAAATTTCAGGAAACTGTATGAAACCGGCGTAAAAATCGTCACCGGTACCGATCTGGTTTACTACAAAGCTCCCGTGACGCCCGTCGCGTCGGAAATGAAATACATGGTTGAGTATGGAATGCCCGCTATAGAAGCGATCCGGTCCGCAACCAAGACGTCCGCGGAAACGCTGCGTATTGACGACATAGGCGAAATAGCCGTCGGCAACATAGCTGATATCTTAATTGTGACCGGAAATCCGGTTCAGGACATTGACGCTGTGGAAAATGTCGCTGAAGTTTATCAAAGCGGCAAATCCGTATATCGCGCATGCTGACTGTCCGGATAAATTTGAGCTGATAATACAAATTTTAGCGAGGTGCTTCGATATTGAAACCGCCTGTGCGGCTTGAGCAGATTTTGGATGCGGCGAAAAACATAAAACCCTATGTAAAGC
>BOCC01000006.1 GCA_026002715.1 Synergistales bacterium | reverse complement strand
CTGAACATGACATAGGTTTTACAGATATTATGGAAGTGCATACACTTGAACTGAAAAAGCTGCCCGAAGTGGCAGCGGACAACCCCAAGGAAAATGAATTACTCGACTGGCTCAGGCTTATCAGGTCGGACAGAGAGGAGGAGATAAAAATGCTTGCCACAAAGACCCCCGAGATGAAAATGGCCGTATCGAGATTAGTGCAGCTCTCAGCCGACGAGCGGACAAGGATGCTGTACGAGGCGAGAGAGATGTACGCTATGGATGAGATGGTGAGAATTAAGGGCGCCCACGCGAAGGGTAAAGCCGAAGGTAAGTCTGAAGGTAAGGCTGAAGGTAAGGCTGAAGGTAAAGCTGAAACGGCCATAAATCTCTTGCGTATGAACATTGACAAAGACACAGTATCCAAAGCAACAGGGCTTTCTTTGGATGCGATACAGGGGCTTTCTAACTACGACAGTCGATGAATACGGTGTTATACGCGCTTGCGCGGTGATGCCTATAACGAGAAAGTGAGAATCTAATATATGGCCACAATAAACCTAAAGCAAAAACTCGAAGAAATTTTATCGGTGCAACCTCTCGCAGCATACGCTGGTTTTGAACCCATGCCGTCTAATATGGTGAAATTTGCCGATACGGTGGAGAGACTGAAGGGTAAAATTGGCACAGGTGTAATTTTCCCATGCGCCGTCGGGGCCAAGAATGAGGTTTTAACCTTTACGGACGCATCAAGTTCAAGCCGACACAATCGAGAGAGAGAGGAACTCGTCGCTTGACAATGCCCAGCTCGTCGAAATCGAAATCACTACCATCGACGACTTCGTTGAAGAAAACGGCTTAGAGCGCGTAGACTTTATCAAAGCCGACATTGAGGGTTACGAGCGGTATATGTTGAAGGGCGCGGCAAAGACCTTAAAGAAATTCGCTCCCAAACTGGCTCTTTGTACGTATCACCTGCCAGACGACCCGGAGGTTATGGAGAAACTTATAAAAGAGGCTAACCCTGCTTATAACGTCGTTCAGAAGCGAAAGAAGCTGTTTGCGTCAATACCAGAGGGGAGAAAGATATAAAACGATTGTGCGAGATGAGTTTATCACAGACGAGCGACAAGAACGCATCCCGAGCTTGACACTACAAGCTGTGTCATCTATAGTTTAAATTAATATAGTTTTTTAAAGATTAAGGAGAGTATAAAATGAAAAAAACTTCTTTATTGCTTATCTCATTTATTAAAGATGATTGCCGGACTATAGGAACAACATCACTTTATGCGAATATGAAAGCAAAGGGAATAGAAACAAAGTTACTCTACATAAATATCGATACTTCCTTGGATGTCGAGAAGTTTGGTGTTTTTTTACGAGGGGAGCAATTTGGATATATTGGTATTTCTTTGATGAGTCAAGACTATCATTTCGCAGTCAAATTAAGCAAAATAATTCGCAAAATAGCACCTAACGCCTTTTTACTCTGGGGAGGAATTCATCCGACCTGTTTGCCCGAAGAGTCGTTAGACAATGACATAGACTGTATTTTTATCGGTGAAGCTGAAAATAGCCTATATGATTTGATTTCCGCACGAAACGATAATAATGACATATCCGCTATTAAAGGAATTGGAATAAAGAAAAATGAGAGGTATATTCTTAATTCCCCTAACTTTGTGAAGGATATTGATACATTGCACTTTCCGTATTACGATTTTGGCAATTTTTTCTTGCTTGATGATACTGACGTTAAAATCCGGAATTTTACCCTTGATGATTACAAACGTTATTCAAAGCATGGCGGGGACGGATATACTTTAATGACATCGCGTTCCTGTCCTCATTCTTGTTCATATTGTATTAATTCATTTATGAATAAGCTATACTCTTCTGAACGTAAAGGTAAAATCACCATGCGGAGGCGTTCGGTAAAAAATACCATTGAAGAAATAAAATATGCTCTCGAAAATATTCCAACTGTTGAATTTATCAATTTTATGGATGACCACTTTTTAGTAGGAAAAGAATGGTTGGAAGAATTTTATGATGCTTATCCTGCAAAAATCGGTCTGCCATTTATTATTCGCAGTACAACGGAAGCGATATCCGAATACCATATTAAACGCTTGTCCGAATGTGGGTTGCAAGTTGTGCAAATGGGAATACAGTCAGCAAGTGAACGTACCCACCGCGAGATTTTTAATCGACGGTTTAGCAAAGAGAGCGTCCTTAACGCGGCTTCTCTGCTATCCCAATATAATATAAAGGGCATGTATGATTTTATCATTGGGAATGAGTTTGAAACCGATGAGGAAAAGGAATCGACAATACGGCTTATGATGGAACTTCCTAAGCCGTATGAAGCGTCTGTATTTCATATAGTTCCATTCCCGAAAACTGATATTATAGGTTTTTACAAAAAAATAACATTACGCCACGCCTTAATCCATATGATACAAATTATTTTGATTTTACAGAGGACGACTTTTTTGCAAATTTGGCGCATCTTGTTCCATTGTATGACAATGACAAAATTGAGTATTATTTGCAACATAAACAGGACGGCAGTATTCGTAAAGAAGTATACTTATTGAAGAAAAAGCGGGGGGGTGAGAGAGAATAGGAGAAAAAATATTCGTCGCGCGGCTTGACGATAGGAGATAAAAAACGCTCATTGTCCAAAAATGCATTTTGTAACACATTGATACGAGACTATTTTAGCTTTTGTCAAGAGCTGAGTAGTTACGTTCTATCGCTGTCTGTCAAGTCCTGAGTAGTTACCACAAAACAGGATTGACGGTATACGAATATTATGAGCCAGAGTCGCTTGGTAACGATGGAGCCATAAGGGCCAATGTTTGGCTATATTGTAGGAAGCTACGATAGAAAGAAGGGCAATAATCATATGCAAAGCAATTTTGAAGTCAACTTCACTATTTTGACAATTCCAAGAGGTTTCAATAGAGAAGGAGAAGAGATAGACGAAACAAGCGTTAGACAGCTAAACGCTATCAAGAGCTGGTTAGCTTTGACGCCCAAGCCAGAGATCATTCTGTTCGGGGACGATCCGGGTGTAGCCGAGACGGCATCAGAGCTTGGCATTAGTCATATCCCCGATATAGAAAAAACAGAAAGTGGCGCACCTCTTTTCAATGATGCCATACTAAAGGGTCAAGAGTATGCCTCCACAGATGTCGTGGTCTATGTAAACTCTGACATTATACTATTTGACGATTTTACGCGTGCGATAGTTAAGTGCGCGGCGAAACGCTGGGGTCGATATCTTCTTACCGGACGACGACAAGATTTAGATTTTGAGGAAATTGGAGTTATGGATTTCTCAAATCCCGAATGGCAGGATGATTTAAGAGCCGTGGCCTTAACTTTTGGTAAAGAGAATATTGGAATGGATTATTTTGTCTTCCCGAAGGGGATGTATAAAGATATGCCTTGCTTTGCCATAGGTAGACCTGCTTTCGATACTTGGATGACCGGTAGTGCTATTTTTGATGGAATTCCCGTGGTTGATCTCTCGGACGATGTCCTTATTGTGCACCAAAACCATGACTACAATCACATATTGCGTAACGGGAGTGTTATTGCCAGAGATGAGCACCCTGACTCTAAAAACAATCTCAAAGCGGCCGGGCGGGTCATACCTTTCGGCATGACTGCAAGTTCCACCTGGTTACTTAAGGATGGGAAATTGCGACGCAGATTGCCAACTAAAGAAACTCCAAAAAACTTTTTCCGTTCTGTTATTTTTCATAATTTTGAATATATGATTCACGAAATTAGTCTTATTAAATACTTAGAATATGTCGAAAACTGTCCGCAATTTTCTGTTGCGCCCATGCCATATAGAAAAATAAACCTATACGAATATATCCGTTATGAGATAGCACGAATAAAAGGTATGTTTTTTGCCCCTGTTTTGAAAAATGACGCAAAAGGTCATTCCGACGTAAGCCGTGAGAAAGCGTTATCATGAAAATAAAAACAGCCCTAATAACCGGCGTTACCGGACAGGATGGAGCTTATCTTACGTCGTTCCTTTTAAAAAAGGGCTATTGTATCCACGGCGTCAAGCGACGCAGCTCGCTTTTTAACACCGCGCGTATCGATAATCTCTATAAAGACTTGCACGAGGATGACCCGAAATTGATTTTGCACTACGGCGACCTCACAGATTCAAGCAACCTTATACGCATAATCCAGCAGACACAGCCCGACGAAATCTATAATTTAGCAGCGCAGAGCCACGTCAAGGTTTCTTTTGAGACGCCCGAATATACGGCCAACTCCGACGCCATTGGGACTTTACGCATCTTGGAAGCTTTGCGTATTTTGGGATTGGAGAAGAAAACGCGTTTTTATCAAGCATCGACCAGCGAACTCTACGGTAAAGTTCAGGAGACGCCACAAAGTGAAACAACTCCGTTCTACCCACGTAGTCCTTATGCGGCGGCCAAGTTGTACGCCTACTGGATTACCGTGAACTACCGTGAGGCCTATGGTATGTTTGCCGCCAACGGCATTCTTTTCAACCACGAGTCGGAGCTCAGAGGAGAAACTTTTGTGACGCGTAAGATAACTCGCGCCGCCGCCCGCATAGCTTTGGGCTTGCAGAAAAAACTCTACTTAGGCAATCTCTCTGCCAAGCGCGACTGGGGACACGCGGAGGACTATGTCGAGGCAATGTGGCTTTTGCTGCAACATGAGAAGCCCGACGATTTTGTAATAGCGACAGGCGAGACTCATTCAGTACGGGAGTTTGCTGCGTTGGCCTTTCAAGAGGCCGGGATAACGTTGGAATGGCGGGGCGAGAGTAAGGACGAGCAGGGCATAGATGCAAAGACCGGACAAATTCTCATAGAAGTGGACCCAAACTACTTTCGTCCCACAGAGGTGGAACTGCTCTTGGGCAATCCGTCTAAGGCGGAGCGTCTCTTGGGCTGGAAGCGTAAGGTTTCTTTTGGGGAGTTGATACAGCGGATGGTGCGGTATGATATGGAACTTTTCAAAAAAAACGTATTAGTCGCGAAAGCCGGTTATGAAGTCTGTTATCCCTTAGAGGAAGATTGAGAAGAGGGTTGAGTTCAATGGACAAAGACGATAGAATTTACGTTGCTGGACATCGCGGCTTGGTGGGGAGCGCCTTAGTCAGACGCTTAGAACAGTCTGGGCATAAAAATTTGATTCTCAGGACGAGCGCCGAACTCGACCTTCGGGATCAAGTAGCGACGTGCGCTTTTTTTGAATCGATCCGTCCCGAGTACGTCTTGATTGCCGCTGCAAAAGTAGGAGGAATCCAAGCCAACAACATCTATCCGGCAGATTTCATTTACGACAATTTAATTATAGAGACCAATATAATTCATGAGTCTTGGAGAGTAGGCGTCAAAAAACTCCTGTTTTTGGGCAGTTCCTGTATATACCCACGCTTGGCTGCTCAGCCTATTAGAGAAAGCGCATTGTTGACGGGAGAGCTGGAGCCCACAAACGAGCCCTACGCCATAGCTAAGATTGCTGGCATCAAGCTATGCCAATCTTACAACAGGCAATACGGGACGAACTTCATCTCCGTAATGCCCACAAACCTCTACGGCCGGGGCGATAACTTCGACCTTGAAAACTCTCATGTATTGCCAGCGATGATACGCAAGTTTCATGACGCCAAAACGAGTCGCGCGCCCTTCGTCATGCTTTGGGGAACCGGGTCTCCGCGTAGAGAGTTTTTATACGTGGACGACATGGCTGACGCTTGCGTCTTTTTGATGACACGTCACGACGGCTCGCAAATCGTCAACATCGGGACAGGAACGGATATTACAATTCGAGAATTAGCTGAAACGGTTGGGCGAGTAGTCGGATATGAGGGCGATGTTGTATGGGACTCTTCCAAGCTCGACGGAATGCCTCAAAAGTTGCTTGACGTCTCATTATTGCATGGTATGGGGTGGAGACATAGCGTGGAATTGGAAGACGGCATAAGAAAAACTTATGCGGCTTTTTTGGGTTGACCACAACTTACATCCGTTCCATAAAAGAAACCAACTTCCGGCTTACAACGCCGTGCAGAAGCGACAGAAATTGTTATACTCATTTGCCTTCAGATTTACCAGACAGTCAATTAGGCGGCAGAACTTATCTCTTTGGATTCTGGCAAATTATTCAGCATTTAAGTATAGCATCTATGCCGGAGTAAAAAATAGAATCAATTTGGAAGGAGATAAAATTAGTGGATACTTCTCTTGACTTTCAGAAAAACACTATGATAGCAGAGCAGGGAGTAGGAGACAATGCTGATCGCATAGAAGTCGTGTTGGCGATTTATGACCCCAGGGGCGATTACTCCCGTTGGGCCGGTGTTGCTATGACCTCAATATTTCAAAATACCAGAAGTTCTGTCAATGTGAGCATCCTGCACGATGCAACTCTAACTGATGATAATAGAAACCGTTTTATTCGGACGGCGGAGTGTTTCGGACAGAGCGTGAGCTTCGTTGATGTTTCGAAGCAGATTTTTCGCATATCGGCGACACCAGAAAAAATAGATCCTATTACTACTGTAGGAGCGGTCTATCGTTTGCTTATCCCGGATTTACTGCATATCTCGAAAGTAATCTACCTCGACTGTGACGTTGTCGTGAATCTGGACATTGCCGAACTTTGGAACGTCCCCATAGAAAATCGATCATTGGCGGTGGTTAGGGAAGATGATCCTGATTTCTATACAACCTACGAGAAATTCAGGGAGTGGCTATTGGGTTGCGCTCCAAGGAGTTTTTTTAATTCAGGTGTGCTTTTGATGAACTTGTCACGCATTAGACAAGAACACGATCTGGTGCAAGAAATGGTTTGTTTTCTCAAACGCTATTCTTATATCGCTCACGACCCGGATCAGGCTTTTTTAAACACGTTATTTAGCCGAGATGCCCTTTTCATAGAAAAGCGTTTTAACCGCTACCCTAATCCTGACCACCCCTCGGATGCAGATTCTGCGGTTGACAACGCTATATTGCATTACGTACCCGATAAGCCTTGGAAAAGCACGCAGATTTCGCTTCGAACTGCGCTCTTTTGGCGGATATTCTATGAGTCCGAGTGGGGTGATACTTCGGTAGCCGAACCTGTTTTATCACCTCGTAGTGGCTATCTTTGCTGGAGCCTGCTCAAACCTAGCTTATCGCGTTTTCCGATGCATCTTCGCGTCAAATATATCACCCTGTATATCCTGCACATCTTAGGATATATTCCACCACTACTGAAAGAGGTCTGCTTGCGATGCTTTGAACGTCACGCGTCTTGAGTGCATGCGAAATTTTTTTGATATTTATAGTTACATAGTGAAAATATGGACTTATGTTTTATGTAAACAATCTTAGTAACTACTCAGCTCTTGACAAGTTCCTAACAAGTCTAATAGCAAGCATTTTAAAGACTGACTTTTTAGACATCGGACTGATTTTTATGTTTTTCGGTAATTTTGGAGATAAAAAACGCTCATTGTCCAAAAATGCATTTTGTAACACATTGATACGAGACTATTTTAGCTTTTGCCAAGAGCTGAGTAGTTACCAATCTTAACCGTTTAAGTTGTTCTATATTTTAGGAGGTGTGCAAATTATGTCGAAAATTAGAGCCATATCGGAAATCATAGCAAAAAAAATGGCTGAAATCCGCCTGAAAGTGATTCCTATGCAGTTTAGACGTAGACAAGAAGGGTTTGGTGTTCATACATTTACCATTTGTGAATTTGCGCTTTATTGCGTCGACTTCTTCATGGAATTCATTGCTAAAAAACCTTTCCATTATGCTGAAGATGCTTTCAAAAAACGTACAAGCAAGAAATATGGATGTAATTTTTTTGAAGCCATGGAAAGTTTTATCTTAGAAATAAAGAGCTTGAGCGAGACATGTAAAGATACGGGGATGTATATACTAAAAGACGTCATATTGCCTTATCCACCGGCATTTCCATTTGGCTTTTTCATGGAAACATTTTTTGTTTACATGAAATATGATGATTGCTACGATGAATCTAAGATAGGTATACTGTTCGATGGGTTCGACGAACCTTACTGCTTACAAAATAATACTGTGGATGTCACGGTAAAGCCCGGTGACATTGTTATTGACGCCGGAAGTTGGATAGGGGACTTCGCGGCCTACGCCTCGGCCAAGGGCGCGACTACTTACGCATTTGAGCCCGATGATGCAAACTATGAGATTCTCATGGCGACTGCGGATTTTAACAATGGTATTTACCCAGTAAAAAAGGGGCTGGGAGATGTTAAGACTACAGTTGCATTTGTCAGGAATGACTCTTTCTCTCCTGGCAACAAGATTGTTTCGAGAGAGAGAGAGAGAGAGAGAGAGAGAGAGAGAGAGAGCTTGCAGCTCAGCTTGACGGCGTTAGGCTTGTCGAAATTGAGACCACGACCATTGATGATTTCGTTGAAGAAAACGGCTTAGATCGCGTGGACTTCATCAAAGCCGACATTGAGGGTTACGAACGATACATGCTGAAGGGCGCGGCAAAGACGCTCAAAAAATTTGCTCCTAAATTAGCTCTTTGTACGTACCACTTGCCTGATGATCCGGAGGTTATGGAAAAAATCATAAAAGAGGCCAATCCAGCTTATAATGTTATACAGAAGCGGACGAAGCTGTTTGCGTCCGTACCGAATAGGAAGAATTAGGAAGTGTATTTTAAAGATTGTCATGAGATAATAAACGATAGACTTTATTTTTGCCCTCGCGCCTCGCCCATGATTGGTGTGGGGTTAAAATTTGTAGAAAGTTGACAATCTGAAATATACCCAAATGCTGAATAATTTGCCAGAATCCAAAGAGATAAGTTCTGCCGCCTAATTGACTGTCTGGTAAATCTGAAGGCAAATGAGTATAACAGCAATTTTTATCATGTTTCTTCATGCGGTTTTTGTAATAAAACAAATGGGGAAAGGATAAAGGCTACTGTGCAACTTGAGCCTAACGGGGAATAGCTCTTGGTGAGACTATAATTCATGAATCTGTTATAGTTTTGAAAATGTGGCTGACGATCCAAAAAATAGAACGGTTCCATTGAGGGTTTAACATAGAGGGTCACCTCTAAAAACCCCCTGTTTTTAATTTTTGACATAACGTAAGACCAGTAAAATAGCAAGGTTTACTTTTTGAAAAAAATGGGAGGGGATAATTATGACCATAATTGAAACAACTAGAAGAAAACTCTTCGAATGCCGTTTGAGAACTATTCCGATTAGAGATGAGTATATTGAATTTACCTATACCCCATCTACAATTTATGAGTTTATGCTTTACTGCTTTGACTGTTTTGTTGAGTGTATCACCAAAAAGCCATCTCGCTACGCTTGTAGTGCGACTATTAAACGTTTCCGGAAGAAATATGGATTGAGAGTTGTTGAAGCGATGGAAAGTTTCGCTGCGGAGATAAAAGATATGAGCAAGGCGAGCAGAGATACAGGGATGTATATGCTAAAAGATGCTATACTGCCTTGCTTGTCGTATAATTCAGATTTTTCTCTCTATAGCGTTTCCGGCGTTTTTAAAGACACGTTTCTTGTGTATATGAAATACGACGATTGCTATGACGAACCCATTATAGACGCACTGTTTGAGGTGCTCCCAGAAGGGCCTTATGGCTTGCGAAACGACGCTGTTAACGTTACAGTAGAAGCCGGTGACATTGTTATTGACGCCGGAAGTTGGATAGGGGACTTCGCGGCCTACGCATCGGCCAAGGGCGCGACTACTTACGCATTTGAGCCCGATGATGCAAACTATGAGATTCTCATGGCGACTGCGGATTTTAACAATGGTATTTACCCAGTGAAAAAGGGGTTGGGAGATATTAAGACGACGGTTACATTTGTAGGGGATGGCTCTACTGGTGGCAAGATTGTTTCGAGAGAGACAGAGAACTCGCAGCCTGGCAGTGTCCAATTTGTCGAAATTGAGACCACGACCATTGATGATTTCGTTGAAGAAAACGGCTTAGATCGCGTGGACTTCATCAAAGCCGACATTGAGGGTTACGAGCGGTACATGCTGAAGGGCGCGGCAAAGACGCTTAAAAAATTTGCTCCAAAATTGGCGCTTTGTACATATCATTTGCCTGACGACCCAGAGGTTATGGAAAAGCTCATAAAAGAAGCCAATCCAGCTTATAATGTTATACAGAAGAGGAAGAAGCTGTTTGCGTCCGTGCCAAATTAGAATTGATTCGCAAAGGAGATAAATTGATGGATATTTCTTTTGATTTTCAGGAAAAAGTGTTGAAGACGGAGCGTAATACTGAAATTATAGAGGTTGTGTTGCTTGATCATGATCCTAAAGGGGGTTACTCGCGTTGGGTAGGCGTTGCGGCGACCTCTATATTTCAAAATACCAAAAACCGTGTTAATATAAACATCCTGTGTGATTCCACTCTAACTGATGATAACAGAAGCCGTTTCATTCGGACGGCGGAACATTTTGGACAGAGCGTAAGCTTTGTCAATGCTTCGGAACAGTTTTTGCGCATATCTGCAGCTCTGAATAAAACCTTGTTGCATCAATCCATAGGATCGATATATCGCTTACTTATTCCAGATTTGTTGAACATCCCCAAAGTTATCTATATGGACAGTGATATTGTTGTAAATTTAGATATTGCTGAGCTTTGGAACATTCCAATAGAAAACCACTCATTGGCGGCTGTCAAAAGTTCTCTTTATACATACCCCAATACAATCCGTGTAAAAATTATCGAATGGGTGTTGCGTTGCACTTCTGAGGATAGTTTCAACTCAGGGGTAATGCTTATGAATCTGTCACGCATCAAGCAAGAGTACCATGATTTAGTGTTGGAGATTCCTCGCTTCTTTAAACGTTATTCTTGTCTCTATCTTGATGCGGCATTGGAAGATATGTTTCTCAATTATTATTTTAGTCGAGACGCTATTTCTTTGGATGAACGCTTTAATCGTTGGATGCCAGATTCTACGATAGATAACTCTATTCTACATTATATTGCTGATAAACCTTGGTATAACCCGCAGTGCTCGCTCCGTAATGCGCTTTTTTGGGAAATATACGCTTCGTCCGAGTGGGGCGATATTCCGGTAGACGAGCCGATTGCACAACCTACCAGAGGTATCTATATTAATTGGCAAAACCTCAAATTGGCTTTGCCGCACTTGCCCGTGCGTTATCGCGTCAAGCATGTCGCTTTGTATATCCTGCACATCTTGAGGTATATCCCGCCACTCCTTAAGGAAGTGTGCTCGCGAGTTGTTGAACGTTTCATGTCTTGGCTTCATGTAAAATCTCTTTGACATTTATAGAATCATTTTCGAAACAGATATTGCCTATTTATGATAAACCAATGAATTTATCATCCCTTGTCGACGCTCATGTTGGCGAAATATCTGGTGGTATATTCAAAACAAGAAAAGGATTGCAAACATAACGAGCTGAGAATATAGACGCCATTATGGCGCGATGTATAAAGGAGTAGAATCGGGTAATCACCATGAATAAAATACGGCTTGCTATACTTGGCGCTTCGGATATTGCGTTCCGACGATTCTTGCCGGCGCTGAAAAAAGATGACAGATTTTTCTATGTTGGCGTAGCCTCGCGTACACCGGAAAAGGCGTCGGCTTTTGTCTCAAAATTTGGCGGAACGATCTTTTCCGGCTATGACGCGGCATCGGCATTAGATGACATCGACGCGGTTTATTTACCGTTGCCTCCCGCACTGCATTTTGAATGGGCGCGAAAAGCTTTGCTATACGATAAACACGTGTTTTTGGAAAAACCCTCTACGACTAATGCTTCTAACACCGCTGAACTTGTTAAACTCGCGGAGAATAAGCGACTCGCACTGAAAGAAAACTATATGTTTTTGCACCACGCCCAGCTTCGAGAAATAAATGTTATTGTGAATTCCGGACAAATAGGTGTATTGCGGCTTATTAGAATAGCCTTTGGATTCCCAAAACGCCCAGAAAGCGACTTCCGTTATAACAAGGACTTAGGTGGCGGCGCGTTGTTGGATTGTGGCGGCTATACTTTGCGCCTTGCGTCTGAATTTTTAGGTGAGTCGGCAAAGGTCACGACCGCGTCTCTTACGCATGAGAAATCATACGGTGTGGATATCGCCGGTAGCGCAACATTGCGTAATGAAATGGGACTTGTTGCGCAGGTATCATTTGGTATGGATAACAGCTATAAATGCGAGCTTGAGTTGTGGGGTAGCAAGGGTTGTATAATATCACCCAGAATATTTACTGCCCCGGGAGGTTTCGTTCCCACGGTTGAGCTACAGACAGCGGATGGAAAAACAGTGTTGCGAATGCCCGAAGATGACCAATTTTTAGGATCTATAAGGCATTTTTATGATTGTATTTTGGATTCAAAAACACGCAAAGAATCGTATGCGTTTTTATTGCGTCAGAGCAAATTAGTTGAAGATGTTAGGCTTAATAATGAATAATGAATTATAATAAGAGTCGCGAATTTTTGAAACACTCGGCGAACGAGGATTATTTCATAGGTCTGGATTCACGAGGAAAGGGATAAAAGATGGAACATTGCAGATTTTGTGGGGAATTGCTAACACATGTTTTCGCGGATCTGGGCGCAACGCCTGTGTCGACTTCCTTTGTTCATGAGGATGAAAAGGAATGGATTTATCCGCTTTGCGTCAGAGTCTGTGAGCGTTGCTTGCTTGTGCAAGCTCAAATGTTTGAAACGCCCGAAAATATTTTTTCTGATTACGCATATTTTTCCAGTATTTCGAAACCATGGCTGGAGCATTGTCGGCAGTATTCCGACCATATTATCAAGGAATATATGTTATCCACAGAAAGCTTTGTGGTGGAAATCGCTAGCAATGACGGATACCTTCTCCAAAACTTTGTGGAAAAGAATATTCCCGTACTGGGTGTCGAACCAGCGAAAAATATTGCGCGACAAGCGGTTCAAAATGGTGTGCCTACCCTGTGCGATTTTTTTGGCGAGGAAATAGCAAAGAAGATTGCGCGTCAGCACGGTAAGGCCGATTTATTAATTGGCAATAACGTGTTTGCCCATGTTCCAAATATTAACGATTTTGTCGCGGGGCTTAAAACACTATTGGGAGAAAGAGCTATTCTGACATTGGAGTTTCCTAGCCTTTCCGCTATGATTTCCAATAATGAATGGGATACGATTTATCACGAGCATTTCTATTATTTTTCGCTTATAGCAGTGAAAACTATCTTTCAGCGGCATGGGCTACGGGTATTTAATGTGGAAGAGCTTTGGACGCATGGCGGTTCTTACCGTATTTACGGTTGCCACGCAGAAGACACGTCGAAACCTGATCGGGCGTCTGTAGATGCCGTTCTCCAAAAGGAGTTGGGTATGGGTTTTGATAAAATTGATACCTATATGCATTTTAGTGAATTGATTAAAAAGACTAAGCGCGATACTCTATCGTATTTGATTAGCAAGAAGAACATAGGCGCTCGCATTGTCGCTTTTGGAGCACCGGCAAAGGGCGCGACTTTCTTGAATTATTGCGGAATTGGGACAGATTTTATCGATTATATTGTCGATGAAACCCCTTATAAACAGGGGCTGTTTATGCCTGGCGCCCGAATTCAGGTTTTCCCGTTGGAAAAACTTATGCAGGACCGGCCGGATTACGTCGTGATTTTGCCTTGGAACTGGACGGATGAAATTCTGAAAAAACTACAATTTATGAAGGAATACGGAGGAAAGGCTGTTACTTTCATCCCGGGTATTAAAGAATATTTCTAAGGCGGCGAGGTGGGGGACAGATATGGAAATAATGGAGACAAAGCTGGCGGGGGTGTTGCTTCTCGAACCGCGGTATTTTGAAGATTTCAGAGGTTATTATTGCGAAACATATTCAAGGCGCGCGATGCGGGATGAGCTTGGCATAGATACCGAATTTGTTCAGGACGGTCACAGTTTTTCGCTTAAGGCCGGTACTTTGCGCGGTATACATTTCCAAAATAATCCAAAACCTCAGATAAAGCTAGTGAGATGTGTACGTGGAAAAATCTTAGACTTCGTAATTGATCTGCAAAGAGATTCAAAGACGTTTAAGCAATGGCTTTGTGTTGAACTAAGCGAAGAGAACCGTAATCAGATTTGGATACCATCCGGATTCGGCCATGCGTTTTTAACATTGACAGATAATTGTGAGGTGCTTTACAAGTTTAGCGAATTATATTTTCCGGAGCATAGTCGTGCCATCAAGTGGAGCGATCCTGAAATTGGCATAGAATGGGGCATAGCGACTCACCCGATTATTTCTGCAAGAGATGAGAGCGCTCCGTTATTAAAAGACAGCGATGTAAATTTTACGGCAGATTTGAATTCATAGGAGAACTGTGTTGTCGAAGTATTGTGTTTCTTCGGAGGGAGAAACAAAACCATCTCTGCTGTCATCCGAAAATACCGCCGATAAGTTTTGAGAATAAACGGTCTGACTATGAATATCTTCAAACATATCAAAAACTTTTAAGGCCGACTCTTTCCATTGTTTATCAGATTCTGGGCTTTGCGCCCTGACCCAAGCGAAACCGTATCCCAAATTAGCATAACCAAGCGATTTTAACTGCTCATACAATGCCAAACGAGGCGCTTTATCCAATATAAGTGACACAAAAACAAACACATCGCCTCGTGCATCTCGTGATAAAGACTTATCGTCAGGCGCAAGCACAGCGACGCCGTCTTTCGTCTGCCCTATAGACGCGTTTTTATCCAAAAAGGCGACGGGCTGGATGCCATATTGTCTCAAGACATCAAGCATCTGACCTCCGACGTTGCCGGCGCCGTATAGGAATATTTTTCGATTTCTTATACTATCCAGCATATCAGCGACGGAACGGGACTGCGCCGATAAAATTTTTTCGAGTTTTTGCTTCAAGTCTTACACCCCCCAAACCTTAATGCTCCGGCCATTATACTCTTCTACGCGCTCATATATCTTCTCATCCCAAGTCTTATCCGGCCTCTCGTCACATATAACCAAATGCGCCTCGTCCGCGTTGCTTTGCTTGGCATAACGCATGGTCTGTTCCAAACCATCCGGAAGAACTTTGTCTGGGTTGTATGTTTTAACTCGAATTGTTTTTAGCTCAACAACCACCCTTTGTTCTTTTCGGGTGTTTATATCGGAATCTTTAGGGTAGCGCCAGCGGACAAACAAATCGACTCGCCCTCGCCCCAATGCGTACTCTCTGTCTATCATACCGCCGCCGTTTACGATTCTCTGCAAAAAAGCTTGAAGCAATAGTTGAAACCCCGCTTCCTTGTAGTCAAAACGCTCCAGCCAGCTCTCCGAATTCTCTCTGAAGAACTGTTGAAAGGCCTTGAGCAGTTTTGATATATCGAGAGAACCGTTTGGCGCTATGTACCAAGTCTGCTCTTGTGTGGCTGCCAAATTGTCCTGCGTTACGGAAGTGAGCTCACGTGGTATGACTTCTTTGTATATGTCATTTGATATGACCACGGCTCGTCCATTGTCGTAGCTCTCTTTGCGAATTAATCCCAAGTCTATGACATACTGTATATCGTCGCTTATATTGTCGTAACTTCCATCCCAAGTCTTGCCATAAAGCATAGGAGCGATAACGCGACGCACTCTCTCTTCTCTCAGTTTATCGGCAAGTTGGTCAAGGTGAGTGGCGCGCTCTAATATAAGCTCGTTAGCTGCCTCTTCTATCATGTCGAGCGTGATATTGCGGCTTCTGTCGCGATTTTCTCTCATCTTCCATGTAGCTTGAAGGGCGAGGGCGTTTACAAGCCAAGGTTGGCCGTGAGTGAGGTTCCAGACTTTAGGATATATATCTTTATCGAATATTTGCCCTGTCTCCGCTGTATGCTGCTCGTAGAGTTCTCTGATTTCGTCTTGCGAAAAGTCGCCTAATCTCAATGACTCGGCTTTTATATTGAAGCAGCTTCCGCCCGTGATAATATCGCCGTTTCCCATATGTATGCGGTAGTCTCTCACGTCGCGTATACCGCAGAGTATGACTGAGATGGGGAATTTGGCGGGGCGGTTTGCGTAGCCTCCGCGAAGTTGGCGCAGGACAGAGACCAACGTGTCGCCTATTAGGGAGTCTATTTCGTCTATCATTAGGACGAGAGGTCTGTCTATCGCTCCGCAGACATTTTCAAGCATTTTAGAAAGGGCGAGATGCGCCCCAACGTTGTTGATAATAGATGGAACCGCATCTGACAGAAACGAAATTCCGAGATGACTTTCGGCCATTCCGGCAAAGAGCGACAATATTGCCTTCATGGCTTCCTCAACGTCATTCCGCGCAGTCTGAGCCGGCTCGACATTTATATATACGCAATAATATCTGCCGTCTTCATTGATTCGCTTCGCCATGGCTAATAGAGAAGTGGTTTTCCCTGTCTGGCGCGGGGCGTGGAGGACAAAATAACGCTGTTGGTCTATGAGCGAACTGATTTCATCGTAGTCAATTCGCCGTAGCGGGTCTATCATGTAGTTCATGTCTTCCTTGCCCGGCCCCGCCGTATTGAAGAACTTTGCTACTTTGTATGTGCCCATGGGTCCACCCCCTTGTTTATAGATTTATTATATTGAAAAGTCTATAATTGATTATATATTATCTTTTGATAATTTCAGAAGAAAACTCGAACAAGCTAAAAGGAGTGTTTCTTAATGTCACTGCCGTTTTTTACGGTTGTAATACCTACGCGCAACCGTCACGAGACTTTACCCTACGCTTTGGCGACGTGCCTAAAACAGGTGGATTTCGATGACTTTGAAGTGCTTATAAGCGATAACTCGGATATGGACAATAACTTGAGTTATGAAGCCATAAAAGAGCATATAGGGGACCGCGTGAGGTATGTCAGGCCGCCTGAGGTTTTGGGCGTTTGCGAGCATTGGGAGTGGATTTTGGACAGCGTCAGAGGTGAATGGGTCATATATATAGGCGACGATGACGGTTTGACGCGCGACGCTTTGTATGAGTATTACGAATGTATAAAGGCCACGGGCGCGGAGGCGGTGACGTCTAACCTCATGTCCTATCAGTGGCCGGGGTTCGAGTTCCCGCCGAAAATCGTTGAGAAAAACAACACCGGGACATTTTGGCGCACCGTGCCGAAAGACGGCGAACGGTATCACGTTATGAATTCGGAAGAAGTCCTTAAAAAAGTATTGGATTATGAGGCGCTCGTCGTGATGCTGCCGTTTGTTTACCGGGCGACGGTTAAGACTGAGCTTATTATGTCCATAAAGAAAAAGTACGGCGGGTATTTTGACGGAGTGCCACAGGACCTCTATGCCTCGCTCTTGACGGCGGGCGTCTTGAAGGAGTACGTTCTTGTCGACAAGGCTCTCAGCATTATAGGCTCTTCCATAAAAAGCGGCGCTCACGCGTCTCATGCCCTTGGGGGCGAAGCGCTCGCCTCGAAGGAATTTTTCGCGCTGAAACCCAAAAACGCAACTTACAGCCTAAAGTATAATAAATTGCAATGGAACGCCGCGGCGTTTCGGGACGCGATGGAAACATGGGCGGAAAGGACGTCAAGAAAACTTCCTGTCCTAGGCTTCTGCAAGGCGCTTTGGAGAGACTGCCTGAACTCCGGTACCGGCACGAAGGGCGCGAACATAAAAAAACTCCTGCTTCACGCGGCCAAAAATCACTATCTGACGCCGCTTCTTTTGGCGGGCATAGCATTGGCCGTCAAATCTTTGACAAAAAGAAGCGTTGCGCCGGACAATTCGGAGCTCGTGCTGCAATATTCGGGGGAAGAATGGAACTTCAGCGACGTGGATTCTTTCGCGCAGGCGTGTTATGACTTTTGCTTCTCGGAACCTGTGTAGGGGCGGGGCTTGTGCGCCTGCCCTGTTATCCGTAATTCACTCGTGCCTCAGAGCGTCCACGACGTTCAGCCGCGACGCTCTCCATGCCGGCCACAGCCCGAAGAACACGCCGACAAAGGCCGAAAAACCGAAGGCCGTCAGTACGGACTCCGCCGATATGAGGGTGGGCCAGCCGAAGCGTTCCGTAAGGGCGCGGGAGGCGAGCATACCCAGAGCTATACCAACGGCGCCGCCTGAGAGCGACAGTATGACGGCCTCCGCCAAAAACTGAAGCTGTACATCCAGAGAGCGTGCGCCCACGGCCATGCGTATGCCTATTTCCCCGGTTCTTTCTTGGACGGAGACGAGCATGATGTTCATTATGCCAACTCCGCCGATCAGGAGCGATATAGACGCGACCGCGCCCAAGAGAAGCCCCATCACACGCGTGGACGCGGTCGCGTCTTCGAGCGTCTGCGTCATGTCATATATGACGAAGTCGTCCGCCGCGGCGGCGGGCAGCCTGTGGCGCTGTCTCAAAATGGCGCGGGTCTCCTCTTTCATGAGGCTGAGCGTGTCTTTGTCCGAGGCGCGCACTGTGACCCGTTTCAGCGTGCCGGGGATGGCGCTTCTGAAAAGCCGCCGCTGCGCCGTCGTCACGGGCGTCAGCGCGAGGTCGTCTTGGTCGCTGCCCCAAGGGCTCGGCCCCTTGGCCTTCAAGACTGCAACTACGCGAAACGGAACGTTTTTTATGCGCAAAACACGTCCGACGGCATACTCGTCCCCAAATAGATTGCGCGCGACGGTCGCGCCCAAAATGCACACTTTTGAGGCAGTCGTCACGTCCATATCGGAGAATGCCTCGCCATGCTCTATTTTATGACTTCGCGCCTCGAGCACTCCCGGTGTCGAGCCCACTATCGTGGTGTTCCAGTTTTTGTTGCGCCACACAAGCTGAGCTCCGCCGTAGGTTTCGGGCAGTACCTCGTCTATAAAGATACCACCGCGCAAGGCGTCCGTGTCGGCGAATGTCAGCGTCGCCGCGCTGCCGGCCGCCCCCCGCGCGCCGCCCGAGCTTACCGTCCCCGGGAATATCAGCAGAACATTCGCGCCCCTGCCCGATATAAACTCGTCCATGACGGCCGCCGCCCCGAGCGCCAGCGCGGTCATGGCGATGACGGCCCCCACCCCGACGACGATGCCTATCATCGTAAGAGCCGAGCGTGTTTTGTTGGCCAAAAGAGAGTCGAGCGCGCTTCTGATTGCTTCCGGCATAGGGCGAAATCAGTCCTTTTATATTAAAATATTCTGGCGAATCCAAAAAACATATTAACCCTAAATATGCGATATATGTAATAATAAAATCCATAAATTTAATACAAACGGAGGCGCAACGGCCATGAAAGCTGTCGGAGTGGACTTGGGGGGACATAAAATAGCCGTCGGACTTGTGGAGGACGGCCTTATAGCGGCAAGGACAGAGGAGCGCACCGAGCCCACGCGCAAGCCTGAACTCGTGATAGCTCAGACTGTCCGCATGGCCAAAACGCTTGGGGCCGGGATACCCATGGGCGTATGTATCCCGGGCGGGCTTGATAAGGCGCGAGAGCGCGCTCTGATGATCTCAAACTTCGCAGGCTGGAACGGGCTGCCGATAAGACGTATGTTCGAGGACGCCTTGGACGCGCCGGTGGCCGTGGAGAACGACGCCAACGCTTACGCCTTGGGCGAACGTCTGGCGGGCGTCGCTCGCGGTATGGACGACTATATCGTCATTACGCTCGGCACCGGCATAGGCGGCGGTATAGTTTCAGGCGGCCGCCTCCTGACGGGAGGGCATGGCATGGCCGGCGAGTTTGGACATATTGTCTTAGGGAGCGACGAGCCGTGCGGCCCGGGCTGCGGCGGACTTGGGCACTTCGAGGCCATATGTGGGGCCGACGCCATCGAGAGACGCGCGCGGAAGATGGGGCTTTCGGGGTCTGAATTGGACCTGAAATACTTGTGGTCTCACAGAGAAGAAAAAAATATCGGCGAAATCTGGGAAGCGGCCCTTGAAACTTTGTCGCGCGGCATAGCGTCCTTAGTTCACGTTCTCGATCCGGAGGCCGTGATAATAGGAGGGGGGATGCGAAACGGAGAGGGCTTTATGGAAAACCTGAGCGCGCGCATCCCAAAATACCTCGGCTTGCCGTTCAGGGAAAGTTTCAGGCTGCTGTCATCGCCGCTCGGCACCGACGCCCCGATTTTCGGCGGCGCGGCCGTCATAAGCGCGGCTATACAAGAATAGTATGGCTTCTTCTCCGCCGGCGTTTTTGTACCCTTATACGCTCGCGCGCTCGCGCGGAGCGCGAAACGTCAGGCTCACGGCCACCGCCGACGGACTTATAGTCGTGGTCCCCGAGAGGTTTTGTGTGTCGAGGGATTTACTCCCCATCTTGGAAGCTAAAAAAAAATGGATAGAAAAAGCCCTCTCGCGCGTGTCGGAGAGGGTTAAAATTGAGGGAGAAACAAAGGGCCTGCCAAGCGCTTTAGAGCTTCGGGCGCTTGGCGAGACTTGGCGCGTCGAGACCGCGTCGGGCGGCGCGGAAGATGAGGCGCGTAAAATTGTTTACGTGCCGGAGAACAGCGAAAACGAAGCCATAGAGGCGCTGAGGCGTTGGCTTCAGGAAAAGGCGCGGCGAGAATTGCCCGCTCTTTTATCGAAAGAGGCAAAAGAGCGCAGATTCTCGTTTTTGCGCGTGTCGGTCAAAGGACAAAAACATATCTGGGGAAGCTGCTCGTCTCGCGGCAATATAAACCTGAACAGGAAGCTATTGTTTTTGCCCAAAAATCTATCGCGTCACGTCCTGCTTCACGAGCTTTGCCACCTCAAAGAAATGAATCATTCCGCCGCGTTTTACAGCGAACTCGCCCGCGTCGACCCGGATTTCAAAGAGAACGCCGCCGAACTGAAGGGGGCTTGGAAATACGTCCCGGGCTGGGCGTCGGATTAGGTTATTTCACCGTCACAAGCTCGTATTTACCGCTCCCGAGCCCTATTTTTTCGGCGTGAGATATTTGAAAACGCCAGTCAGTCGCTGGGTGTATGTCGGTGAAGTGGTCTCCGTGCGTATGGCCGCGCTCTGAGAGTATGCTCGTCTCGACAGCCGGGGCGGCGTTTACGGCGTCGATGCAGGCCTTGTCGATGGCCACCGGATCGGCGGACGCGAATATCCCTATGTCGGGCACGACGGCGGCGTCGCTCTCCCCGTGGCAGTCGCAGTAGGGCGACACCTGATTCACCACGCTGATGTGAAAGTGCGGACGCCCGTCGACTACGGCCTTGCAGTATTCGGTCATGCGGTAGTTGAGGTCTTCCGTTCCGCTATAGTCGGTAGGTTCGATGGCGTGGGCGTTGCATACTCCTATACAGCGCCCGCAGCCGACGCATTTGTCGTGGTCTATGACCGCCTTGCCCGTGTCGAAAGAAAACGCCTTCTGGTTGCAAAAACGCTCGCAAAAGCGGCAGCCCACGCAGGCCTCGGGGTCTACTTCCGGTTTTCCGGCGCAGTGCATTTTCATCTTTCCGGCGCGGCTCCCCGAGCCCATGCCGAGGTTCTTTATCGCGCCCCCGAAGCCCGTGAGTTCGTGCCCCTTGAAGTGGTTGAGGGATATGACGATGTCCGCGTCCATAACGGCGCGCCCTATGAGGGCCGTCTTGCAGTACACTCCGCCCTCTATCGGCACTTCTACTTCGTCCGTGCCCTTGACGCCGTCGGCTATGATGTTTTGGCAGCCCGTGGAAAGCTCGGAGTATCCGTTCAGGGCGGCGCTATGCAGGTGGTCGAGCGCGTTGCCCCGTCCGCCGACGTAGAGCGTGTTGGAGTCCGTGAGAAAGGGCTTGCCGCCCAGCGCTTTTATTCTGTCCGCGACCACACGCGCAAAGTTTGGGCGCAAAAACGCCAGGTTTCCCGGCTCGCCGAAGTGAATCTTTATAGCGACGTATTTGTCCTTGAAGTCTATCTTGCCAATCCCGGCGGCGAGAATCAGCTTGTCTAACTTGGCAAGCAAGCTCGTCCCGACTTTGCACCGCATATCCGTGAAATAAACCGTTGAAGAAGTCAATTTATTGTAAACCTCCCGTTTTTATAAAACTGCATAAATCCATATAACGCACAACTTTAGAGCCTGTATTAATACCTTTATGCTCTATGCGCTTTATTCTACCGCATACGCGCACTGTTCGCAAGCTAACCTGCCATGCGCTAACTCACCATGCGCTAACCCACCAAGCGAAGCGCCTGATCGTCGGATAAAGTCAGACATTCCGAGCCGTTTTCGGTGATGATATAATCGTCCTCCACGCGCAAGCCGCCCCAGCCCTCTATATAAATCCCGGGCTCTACCGTTACAACGTCGCCGGCTTTCAGTACATCACGTGTCAAAAACGACAACCGCGGAGATTCGTGAACCTCGAGCCCAAGCCCGTGTCCAAGCCCGTGAACGAAGTTTTTCTCGTAGCCGGCCTCGACTATGATTTTTCGGGCCACGGCGTCCACGTCCCTGCCCGACGCGCCGGGTTTGAGCGCGGCCGCCGCGGCGGCGTGGGCTTTGCGCAATATTTTATCTATCTCCAAGGCTTTCTTGTCAGCGCAGCGCACCGCGAAGTTTCTCGTGATGTCGCACATATAGCCCTCCACCGTGACCCCGAAGTCCACCGTCACGACATCGCCGGGCTCAAAGGCTTTTTGCGTAGGACGAGCGTGGCACATAGCGCCCCGCGCGCCCGACGCCACGATAAAGCCGTCATGCGTCCAGCCCTTTTCTCCGCCCCCTTTCTTTATCTCGCTCAGGAGACGGATCTCAAACTCCGATTCCGTCATTCCCGCCGCGACATCTTCCAGAACGGTATCGTAGGCTTTGCGGGCTATTCGCGCCGCGCGGCGTATCGTTTCGGCTTCTCCGGCGTCCTTTGTTCTTCTTAAAGAGGGAATGAGGTCTGAGGCGTCCTTCCATTCGGGCGCCGGACGGGCGCCGCGCGCGCGCTTCTCCTCTACGCCCTTGAACATGCTCAGGGCCACGCCATGATAAAGTTTTTGCGACTCAAACCCCACGGAAGCGTAGCCGGCCTCCGCAACAAAGTCCGCTATAGGAAAACCAACCTGAATATGAGGCGTAAAAGGGGACTGTTCTGCAACCTGCGTCTGATAGCGTCCGTCCGTAAACAAAAACGCGCGCGCTTCATCTATCAAAAGCGCCGCGCTACTCCCGTCAAAGCCCGAAATATAACGGCAACTCTCGGAGTTGAGCCGCTCCAATACGAACAACACAAACGCGTCCATACCGTTTTCATTCATAAGCGCGCGCAGTTTGTTTAAGCGCGCGTTGGTTGCTTCAAAGCTCATTGTGGATTCTCCTCTACGAAATTTCTTTTTTCAGGATATCGAGCAGCTGCTCCGACACCTCGTTGACCAGCGCGGCGTCTTTGGCCTCGACAAGCACGCGCAGCAACGGCTCTGTGCCTGACGCGCGGATAAAGACGCGTCCTGTGCCAGACACCCGCTCCTGCACGCTTGCCGTGACGGAATTTATCTTGTCTATATCGACCGGAGCATCGCCTGTCAGGGTTATATTGCTCAGCCGCTGAGGGTAGCGGCCAAAGCGGTCTACTAATGTGTCCACATCCTCTTCGAGGTCGCGAGTCGCGCAGAGGAGCATGAGTGCCGTGCATAGGCCGTCGCCCGTGCGGGTGAAGGAGTCCGCTATTATGTGTCCCGATTGTTCGCCGCCTAGCCGGGCGCCGTAGCGTCTCATGGCCTCCAAAACGTAGCGGTCGCCTACGGGGCAGCGAAAAAGCCTTATCCCCTCGCGCGTAAAATGCTCCTCGAGCGCCATATTGCTCATCACAGTGACCACCGCGCCGGTGCCGAGGTCGCCCTTAGCGGCTAACCAACGGCTCAATAGCCATATCGCTATATCTCCGTCGATTACACGCCCCTGCGAATCGGTCATAAGCACTCTGTCAGCGTCGCCGTCGTAGGCGAAGCCCACGCGCGAGCCGGACTCCACGACGTGACGCGACAGGTATTCGATATTCATCACGCCCGTACCCTCGTTTATGTTGAGTCCGTCCGGTTCCACGCCTATAAGTGACCACTCCGCGCCCAATCTCTCGATAAGCGTCGGCATGATAGCCCCGGCCGCGCCGTTTGCGCAGTCAAACAGGACCGGCGAAAGGAAAGGCTTTTTGCTGCCGAGGCGTCCGACGAGGTACTCGGCGTAGCGGAGCGTTATATCGGGCAGGGCGCGGGACACGCCCACGGACGCGCCGGTCGGACGCCAGTCGTCTGTTAGGTTATCGCCCATATAGCTTTCTATACTTATCTCGGCCTCGTCAGAGAGTTTTGCGCCCTCGCGGTCCAAGAATTTTATGCCGTTATACTCCGCGCCGTTGTGCGACGCGCTTATGACAGCGCCGCCGTCGGCGAAAGTGTGGCGCACGGCAAAACTGACGCCCGGTGTCGGGATAACGCCGGACAGCAGCACCTCCGCCCCGGCGCTCGTCATGCCGGCGGACAGCGCCCCCTCCAACATGCTCCCGCTTCTCCGCGTGTCTCTGCCCATTACGATTCGCGGACGCGGAACGCCGCGCTCCGTCAGATAAAGCACAAAAGACCGTCCGAGGCGCAATGCCATTTCGGGGGTCATGTCCCCTCTATTGGCTATGTCACGGACGCCGTCTGTGCCAAAAAGAACCCGTTTGTTGTTCTCGTTTATGGCGTCTATTTCGATTACCTCCGGTTCGAATGCTATTTTTCGACTTCCGTCACGGTGACGGACGATGGCTCTATATCCACGACCCTGAAACGGTCGTCCGACACTGTGGTACGCACCGGCAAAAGCGCCTTGCGAAGAAAAATATTCGACATATCCACAAAAACATTCAACCCAAGCGAGGCCGCGCCTTGCGCGTCCGCGGCCTGTATAATAACGGACGGCGCCGCCTCTACGGTCACGTCGACAGTGGGCGGGTCTATATGCCACTCTCTGTTTTGCCGCGTATTTTTGGGGTCGAGGTTCGTGAGCTTCACGGGAAGATCGGTTATCATCCTCTGAGCCGATATTGGTTCAAGACGAATAATAAGGCGGACCGATTTTGTATCAGCTATTGTCACGCCGTCGCCGAGAGCGCGCAGAGGCACGACCATAGTTTGGTTATCCTTCAACCCCGATATGTCGACCGTTTCGGTTTCGACGGTCGAGACTTTGGATAGGGCGCTCGCTTCTCCCTGCACCATCACTTCCGCCGGCTCCATCGTAACGGAGCGCAGCGCGTAGTCGTCGTCGGGCTTGCCGCTCAGCCGGGCGTCCACCTCCACCTTTTTCCTGGGCTGCCCGGTCACCAACACGGCGTTGACGTTGACCGAGCGCGGATCGGGGAGAATCACGTCCGCGTCCTCAAAGGGTTTGGATTGGGCAAACCTCACCGGCAAAGACAGCTCCTGGCCTTTTGCGAGTTCCTCGAGCGAAGGGGACACCGTTATCGAGCCTATTTTCGCCAAATCACGTTCCGTCCCCCTGAAACTCACCTCCGGGGGGTCTATCTTCACCGACTCCAAGTATTTGCCGGCCGGTATGTCCTGGGGCAGGCTGACTTCCACCTTGAACACGCGCCCCACGAGCTGAATCAGGTCCACGTCTATCTGAGACGGCCTGACATCTATCACCTCTACGCCGGGCGGAGCCGTGACGCGCACCATAGGGCGGTATTTCCCTACTGTCATGTTGCCGAGGTCGAGCTCGCATTTGACATCATCGTGCCTCAAGAAATTCATGGTGTTTTCCGGCCCTTCGAGCAAGACCGTGACGACGCGTTCGGAGTCTCTCCAAGCCAGCTGAGGCGCCAGTCTGATATACGAAACGGGAAGCGTCAGCTCATCCCTTTTGAGGTTTGCCGGGTTCTCGGTCTCCGTGACGTAAAGCCACATGGACACGGAAATGACGAGCGATAGAACCCACAGCGCCCAAGGCTTGGCCAAAATTTCATCGAGATTCTTTGATATTTTCATAGTTTCACCGTTATTTTTCGCTGATTCATTCCGGTAATGCCGAGCGAAGGATTTTTATCGCTTTGTCTATAAAAAAATTGCCCTTGGCGTCCCTTGTCTTCATAAAATACGTCATAAGCAGCTTCTCTATCTGAGGATCCTTGAGGTTTTTGGAGAGATAGCCCTTATAGGCGAGCGCCACTTCGCCGCGCTCCTCCGAGACCACCAATACCACAGCGTCCGACACTTCCGTTATGCCGAGCGCCGCTCTGTGCCTCGTGCCGCACCAGCGGGGTATGTCCTGGTTGTCGGCCAAGGGCAGGTAGCAACTCCCTGCGATGAGATGGTTTCTGTCCATTATGACCGCGCCGTCGTGCAGGGGGTTGTTCTTCCAGAATATAGAGATTAAGAGCTCCTGAGATATATGGGCGTTTAGCATGACGGCGGTCCTCCAGTATTCCTTGAGCCCCGTGTCATGCTGCAAGACCAAAAGCGCGCCTATTCTGTTGGTTTTCATATAGCCGAGCGCCGCCACTATTTCGCGGCTCAGGGCCAAGGCGCTCTCTTCTCCCATGCCCCCTTTCCACATGTTACCGCTGCCTATCTCCTCGAGCAGCTTGCGCAGCTCCGGCTGAAAGACTATCGGGAGCGCGAAAACTATCGCCCACAGTATATTTCGAAGGAACCACGAAAGCAGATGAAACTCGATAGCGCGCGCAAAAAACCACACAATTCCCATGACCATAAGTCCCTTGACGAGCTGAATGGCCCTTGTCCCCACGAGGAGCGACAGCCCCTTGTAGACGACGGCTGAGACTATGAGTATGTCTACGCAGCTTTTGATGTTGCGCCACATTTACGAATTTTGCCCTACTCTAAACGACTAACTTGACGAACCCGTCGTAGACCAGTCCGCGCATACCGTCAAGCGTCACCTCCATGCCGTCCGTCAGAGTGGACAGCGCGTCCGACGCACCCACGATACAGGGAATATCGTTTTCCATCGCCATCATACATCCTTCGGAACTCAGGGCGTCGCTCTCCAATATAATCGCGCCCGCGCGCGCGGCTATACCGGAGCGCTCATACGGCAGAGACTGAGCGACCAAGACGCAGCCGTCGGTTATCCTGTCCGCGTCCCGCTCAAAATCCCGCGCGACGCACACTCTGCCCGTGACGCTCTTCTTGACCAAAGATATGCCGGACAGCAATACCTCGCCAGTGGTCAGCACCTCCACGAGGTTTGTCGTGCCGGGAAGTCCAAGCGGAACGCCCGCCGTTATGACGGCCAGCTCCCCGGCCGCTATGAATCCCTCGCGCACGCAATTAGATATGGCTTCCCGCGCCGCGACGTTTATGTCGGATATTTCGTGTACCTTTACAGGGTGAACGCCCCACCAGAGGGCAAGCTCGCGCCATGTGGATATGGAGGGTGTGACGCCTAAGATCGGGCAGGCCGGACGGTGTTTGCTGATCATACGCGCCGTCGTGCCGCTTTTTGTCAGCGAGATAATAGCGGCGGCGGCGGCGTCGCGCGCTATCAACACGGCGGCGTCGCTCACCGCGTCGGGCACGCCCGCGACGCGAAGTGTTCGCGTCCGCGCTATGCCCCAGCGGTCGAGCATGCTCTCCGCTTTGTCGACTATGCGCCTCATAGTTGTAACGGCTTCTATCGGATAAGCGCCTCCGGCTGTTTCGCCCGAAAGCATGACGGCGTCAGTGCCGTCAAGCACGGCGTTGGCCACGTCGCTGGCCTCCGCTCTCGTCGGGCGCGGGTTGCGTATCATGGAGTCCAGCATCTGCGTAGCAACTATGACGACCTTGCCCTTAGAGCGGCAAAGCTCTATTATGCTCTTTTGCGCTAAGGGCACGTCCTCCGTGGCTATCTCGACGCCCAAGTCGCCGCGCGCCACCATCACGCCGTCCACAACATCTACTATTTCTTCTATGTTGCCAACGGCCTCACGGGTCTCTATCTTGGCTATGACCTTTAGATTTCCGCCGAGACCCTTCAGGAGTTTACGCACCCCCAGAATGTCTTCTTTGGTCTTGACAAACGAGACGGCCAAGTATTCCATACCGTGCCTGACGCCCCAAGATATGTCCTCTTTGTCGCGGTCTGACAGCGCGGGGAGCGACAGAGGGGCTCCCGGAATATTTACGCCCTTGGTGTTTTTCAGGACGCCGCCCACCACTACCTTGCAAACCGCGTCGTTGCCGGACACGCTGAGGACGTCTAAGTGAAGCACGCCGTCGTCTATGAAGATAGTTTGTCCTGGCCTTATCTCCTGAGACAGGAGCGCATAATTTACGTGAATTCTCTCCGCCGTGCCGAGACAAGGGTCGCTCGTCAACGTTACCTCTGAGCCTATAGCGAGGTCGACGGCGCCGTTTTCGACCTCGCCCGTGCGTATCTCGGGGCCCTTCGTGTCCAAGAGCGTAGCTATCGGCAAGCCAAGATCGCGCTCGACCTGCCGAACTAAAGACAGGGTTTTTTCGTGGCTTTCGTAGTTTCCATGGCTGAAATTCAGGCGCGCGACGTTCATGCCAGCCTTGGCCATCGCCGCGAGAGTTTCATAATTCCAACTAGACGGTCCTATAGTACAGACTATTTTTACGAACATATGGTTCACTCCTTTATTTCTTGTTTATATTGCTTCACGCTACGCCACTTCGCAGACAGCAGGCGGCAGCACTTCGTAGATACGCGCCCGCACGGTGGGCGCGTCGCTCACTTTGAAGCCCTTCAGCGAGAGAACGCAGCTGCTGCGCTCCTCAGAGGCTTCAAGCTCGAGCAATACAGGCGAGCTTCCCGGGCAGTCTCTGAGGGCCACCGCGAAGTTCTTGAAGTCCAGACCATCCGGGAGCAGGTCAACGTTGAGACGTATCTTTATCATCCCCGGCTCTTTTTTGTCAAGCTCGTCAAGAGGCGTCAGCTTGTCCAAAATAAAACTTCCCCTGTCCCCCATACGCCCCTCGGCTATGTAGGGAGAACCGGCCTTAATCTGTCCTTTCAACGTCTCCCAGTTTTTGGGAAACGATACCATCTCAAGGCTCGCGTCACTGTCCTCGAACGCTATGATGCCCATGTTGTTTCCGGTCTTGGTGGTCTTATTTGCTGACCCGAGAATTATACCTCCTACGCGGGCCTGAGCGTCGCTTTTCCAAAACGGAAGTTCCTCTATCGAGCAAGTCGCGTGACGGGCTATACGCTCGCGGCATTCGTCGAAGGGGTGCCCCGATATATATATCCCGACGGCCTTTTTTTCAAACTCAAGACGCCCGAAGATGTCGTAGTCCTCCACGTCGGGAAGGCCCGGCTCTTCCGTCACCGATTCTTCCCCGAAGAGAGAATAATGCCCGTCGTCCTCGAGCTGTTTTTGCACGTTCGATATAAAATCGGGCAGGGCGGCTACTAATCGGGCGCGGTTTGGCGAAATCCCGTCAAAGGCTCCGGCCTTCGCCATGTTTTCGATAGCGACTCTGCTGACCCTCTTGAGGTCCACGCGCGATACGAAATCCCAAAGAGACGTGAACTTCCCGCTCCCTCGGGCGCTTGTGATGGCTTCAACGGCACTGCGCGCAACATACTCGACAGCGCCCAAGCCAAAGCGGATGACGTCGCCCGAGGCCGTGAAACTGTTGTTCGACGAATTTATATCGGGAGGCAGGACGGATACGCCGCTTCGCCTGACGTCGCGCACGCAGCGCCCCAGAACTTCCTTTTTGGCCTTCATCTGACTAGAGAGGTGGGCGGCCAAAAACTCGCTCTTGAAGTTAGCCTTGAGCCACGCGGTCTGATAGGATATGAGCGCGTAGGCCGCGCTGTGAGACTTGTTGAAGCCGTAACCGGCGAACTCCTCTATGAGGTCGAAGATATGCTCCGAGGTCTTTTGGTCTATGCCGTTCTTTGACGCGCCCTCCACGAAATGGGCGCGCTCTTTTTGCATAACCTCCACCTTTTTCTTGCCCATGGCGCGCCGCAGCAGGTCCGCCTGGCCCAAGCTGTAGCCCGCCAGGACAGACGCGCACTTCATGACCTGCTCCTGATACAAAATGACCCCGTGCGTCTCGCGCAGCACGTCCTCAAGCAGGGGGTGAGGGTATTCGGGCTTAGCGCGTCCGTGCTTGCACTCGATATACTGCCTCACCATGCCGCTGCCGAGAGGCCCCGGGCGGTACATGGCCAGTACCGCCACTAAATCTTCAAAGCGGTCTATTTTGAGGTCTAAAAGCAGTTTTCTCATGCCCGGCGACTCGAGCTGGAATACGCCGAGTGTGTCGGCCTCCTGAAGGAGCTTATAAGTCGCGTCGTCGTCAAGGGTGAGGGAGTCCAAGTCCGGGACGTCTTTGCCGTTGTTTTTGATGTTGGATAACGCCTCTTCTACAATAGAAAGCGTGCTGAGGCCGAGAAAGTCCATCTTGACAAGGCCGAGTTTTTCTATCGGCTCCATAGTGTACTGCACGACCGTCTGAGCTATGCCCGAAACCTGCGACGCGTCGTTCGAGCCCTTTATGCGCTGAATCGGGACGAGGTCCGTAACGGGCACGGGCGTTATGACCACGCCCGCCGCGTGCTGCGAGGCGTGACGGGCAAGCCCCTCTATATTTTGCGCGAAGGCGAACACGCGTTTCATTTCCTCGTCGTTTTCCACGGCCTCTTTGAGCTCAGGAACGGTCGAAAGAGCTTCTTTTACGCTTATCGGGTGGGCCGGGTTGGACGGTATTAGCTTCGCCACTTTGTCCATCTTGGCGTACTCGATACCCATGGCGCGCCCGACGTCCTTCACCGCCGCCCTGCTCTTCATTCGACCGAACGTGATTATCTGCGAGACGCGGTCGCTGCCGTAGCGCTCGACGATGTATTTGAGCATGGCGTCGCGCCCCTTGTCCGAGACGTCCGTGTCTATATCGGGCATACTTATGCGCTCTGGGTTCAAGAAACGCTCGAACAGGAGACCGTGAACCAAGGGGTCGAGGTCTGTTATCTTGAGGCTCCATGCCACCAAAGAGCCGGCCGCCGAGCCGCGCCCCGGGCCTATCGGTATTCCCTTGCCTTTACACGCCTGAATTATGTCCGCCACTATGATGAAGTATCCGGCGAAGCCCATGTTGTTTATGACGCCAAGCTCGTAATCGAGGCGACGCGCATAATCTTCCGGAGGCGTAGGCGTAGACAGGCGCACTTGCAAACCCTTGCGCGCTTCGTTCTCTAAATGCTGTTCGAGCGTCACGTTTTCGCCGAGGTCTAAGTTCGGCAGGAGGTATTTTCCGGTTGACAGAGCAAGCTCTGCGTTGCAGCGCTTGGCTATCTCCGCCGTGTTGTCGAGGGCCTCGGGCAGATCGGCGGCGAAGAAGCCGTTCATCTCTTCAGGGCTTCTGAGGTAGTAGTCATTGGAAGAAAACCCGAAGGCGTCGTCAGACGCGTCTGCGCGGGTGTTGACCTTGAGCAGGATTTTGTGCCACTCGTAGTCTTCTTTGTTCAGATAATGCGCGTCGTTTGTAGCCACGAGCGGAATGCCCGTGTCTTTGGAAATTCTGATAAGTGCCTTGTTGACCTTCGCCTGATCGGGAAGCGCGTTGTACATTATCTCGAGAAAGAAATTGTCCTTCCCCATAATGTCGCGGTAGAGAGCGGCGAGGTTGCGCGCCTCTTCCTCCTTGCCGGCCAAGATGAGCTGCGGTATCTCGCCGGCTATGCAGGCAGAGGAGGCTATGATTCCTTTCGAGTGCTTGGACAGAAGGTCGTGGTCTATGCGCGGCTTGTAGTAAAACCCGTCGGTGTTGGCCGCGGAAACGAGCTTTATCAGGTTTTTATGTCCCTCGTCGTTTTCGGCCAAGAGTATGAGGTGGTTGTTTTTAGCCTTCTCGCGCGAGCGGTGTCCGTTTGGGTCCACGTATATCTCGCATCCGATTATCGGCTTCACGCCGCTGTTTTTGCATTTTTCGTAAAACTCCACGACGCCGTACATCACGCCGTGATCCGTGATGGCTACCGCGTTGTTGTCGGGGTTTTCCGCGCCCCAGGACGACACTTTCTTGGCTAAATCGCCTGTGCGGATGGCGCCGTCCAAGAGGCTGTATTCCGTATGTACGTGCAGATGCACAAATGGTCGAAGGCTCATAATTTCACTCCAATTCTAATCTGAATGCTCTAATCGTCGACCTGTCCCGCCAGGTCGTCGTCTTCCTCGGTCGCTTCGGCGTCGCCCCTGCGCGATAACAGAACATCGGCGCCCAACCAGCGGACTGCCTCGCTTACGATGTCGTCAAAGCGGCTTTGCGGGGAGCCGGGCGAGACAAATCGCGCTTCCGCGGGTGTGTCCGGCGACATATCGGGCCGTTCGAAAGAAACGTCGGCTTCGGGCGCGGGAGCGGCTTTTTTAGATGATTTGCGCTTTGCGGGTGCCGGCGTCTTTTGCGCCTGAACCGCGCAGATTGTCCAGAGGTTTTTATAAGACAACGCTATATCCAACCCCTCGAAAATCTCAGTGAGGCGTTTTTTAAGATTTATTCTGTTGCGCTCTACGCGCAGAGTCTCATAAGCGTAGCGGTGGTCTATCTTTATAACAAAAAAACCTGACGCCGTAAACGGGCTTGCGTCAAAAAGCCCGCAGTAGAGCGGAAACTCGTTTTCTTTGAGCAATGACAACGCCGCTTGCCATTTGTCATTGTCGCAGGCTGTCCAGGTATCGGCGGGCGGCAATGGCGAAGGCTCTGACGCGGGTGGCAGGGGGGCGCCGCCGCTTCGGTCGCCCGTTTCTTCCGATTGCGCAGGTTGCACCGATTGCACAGATTGCGCAGGTTCAGAAATATCGTTATCGCGACGCGAAGCGGGTTGCGTAATGTTAGACGCGGCAGCCGGTTCCGGGCGAACAACAGGACTCGGACGAGCAATGTTGTCCGTGCGACCGGGGGCGGTCGCCCCTACGGCTGATTTGACGGATTCCGTATTTTCGCCGGCGCCGATTTTCTCCATGCGCGACATGAGAAGCCCGCTCAAAACGTCCGTTCTCATACCGAGGCGCGCCATAGGCATGAGGGACGCCAAAAAGCCTAAGATAGAGGACAGGTCTTTTCTGTTCCATTTGGGAGCCTCGGACAGGAGATATTCTCTTTCCTGCGCCGACGCGTCGAGCGCGTCCAAGAGCGGCGCGGCTTTAGCGGGGCTGTCTGAGCCGGATACCAACCAAAGGTCGCGGGAGAGCGTAAAAAGCTCCTCTAAAAACCGCGAGGCGCTCGCTCCGCTCGACAACATTTTATTCAGATCGACAAATGACGACATATCCCCGCAGCGCCATAGCGAGAACCAGCGTTCGAGAGACGATCTGCTCCCCTGTCCCAAAACGGCCTCTACATCTGCCGTCGTAATGTCGTCCTTGCCCAAGTTCGCGACTTGCTCGAACATCGACAACGCGTCGCGCAAGGCGCCGTCGGCGGAGCGCGCTATCTCCCACATGGCGTCGCTTTGACACCGAATCGACTCGGCCTCCGACACCGCGGCGAGCCTGTCGAAGATGGCCTTTGCGTCTATCCTGTGAAAAGGTATGTGCTGACAGCGGGAGCGAATTGTCAGGGGCACCTTGTGCGCCTCAGTGGTGGCGAGGATGAAAACCACGCACTCTGGCGGCTCCTCGAGCGTCTTGAGGAGCGCGTTGAACGCCGCCGTGCTGAGCATGTGGACCTCGTCTATTATGTAGACCTTGTACCGTGAGGAAAACGGGGCGAGGGCGACGTGGTTTTTCAACTCGCGCACCTCGTCCACGCCGTTGTTGGACGCGCCGTCTATCTCGATTACGTCGAGGCTGTCGCCGGCTGTGATTGAAAGGCAATGCCCGCACAGGCAGCAAGGCTCGTAGCTGTGAGCTGACTCGTCTTTTATCGGAGAGGAACAGTTGAGCGCTTTGGCCAAGAGGCGCGCCACCGTCGTCTTGCCGCAGCCGCGCGGGCCCGAAAAAAGATAGGCGTGCGAGACGCGGGAGCGTTCGAGGCTCCTGACCAAGACGTCCACAGCCGCTCCCTGAGCCGAGACCTCGCAAAACTTTTGAGGTCTGTAACGCCTGTAAAGCGAAACCCCCAACCCACACACACCCTCGCCGTTAAATTTATATTTTGCATTTTAGCTATTTTGATTTAGCTATTTTGATTTAGCCGTTTTGATTTTAGCCGTTTTGATTTTAGCATGGAAACTAATTTTGCGAATTTTACTTTATTTATTGCTTTATTTATTGTATGGAGTAAGGTTATAATCAGAAAACAAGAAAGGGGATGCGAGTATGGCCAATGCGCTTCCAATATTTGAAAACGTCCGAAATCTTTTAACTAAAGCCCACGACCTCACGCAGACAAGGGAACTGCTGACAGATTTTCTGAAAATGCCGGAGAATCGCCTTTTTCCTGTTTTTGGGGTTAGACAATGGGTGCCCAGCGAAGTTCACTCCCTGAAAGACCTCATCTTTCAGGGTTTAGTGACCGAGCTTGCCCGAAACGGCTGGAACTGTAACGCCGCGTCGTTCGGAGAAAGCAGGCGCGACACTTTTTTGATGGTGATGGCCGAATGCGGCTACGCGAAGACCGTTACGCGCCTTCTCGACATCGGCGCCGAAGCGGACTTCAACAGCCAGGGCACGGGTGCGTCCACGCCTCTCATGAGAGCGCGCGACCCGGAGATAATCAAGAAAATCATGTATTTCGGAGCGAACCCCTTAGCTGTCAACAGCATGAATCAAACCGACTTCACGTATAAACTATTGCGAGGCATGGTGCCAGGGGCGAGATACTATCTATCCAACACCGAAAGGATTCCGTTTCAATCTCTTTTGAACAATTTTCAGGATTGTATGATGGACGGCCCGGACGTTCCCTACACTCCGATGTACCCTCTCTCGCTTGTCCCGATAGTCCCGGAGGGCGTGCCGTACGACAATATCTTAGATAAACCCCTGATAGAATGCATGATGCGAAAGCATTGTATGCCGTTCACGTCCACGGCTTTGACCTATCGTCTCCCAGACACCATCATAACGGTGTGGCAGCACATCAAATCTGTCATGAAAATGAGCGCCGTAGCGTCCCCGCACCTCGTCTTCGCCTACATGGCCTGCATGACCAAGATGGAAGAATGCCGTAAGCCCGACGACTTCACGTTTTTGGAGGCTTACATAGAAAAGCCGCTGCCAAGGGACTTCAATCCGCGCGGCAAGCTCTCTAAGGATATTTTCGCCTATATGCTTTTCACGCTGCTGAAGCTGCAGTCCGCGCAGATTTTGCGCTGGGTGGCTATGCTGGGCAACATAACGCGCAAAGTCACGGCCTGGATGGGCTCCTTGGGGGACGAGACGTTTCGCGTGTCGGGCGCTCTCTCGGACAAGCAAAGCTCTAACGCGCTGCAAGAACTGCTCTCTATACAAGCCCTTTTGGTCATGCGAATAAGGGTCACGGACAACTTCGGTGAGTTCAAAATCAGCGGCGCCGACCTTGGAAGCTTCAGCGCGGACATATCCGACGAGTCCATTGCCGAGGCGCGCAGCTCTATTTTGGAAAACTTGGAGAGAGCGGAGAAAATGGGAAAGTTCTAAGATCGGTCTGACGTTGGTCTTGGATTGTTTGGTCTTGGATTGTTTTGTTTTGGATTGAAAATGAAAGGGGAATCGCCGAAATTTTGTCACATCTTCTTTGGGGGGGCGCGGACTGCGTTGAGTTGGCGCGCAGCTACGGAACCCCGCTTTATGTGGTTGATGAAACCATAATCCGCGAGCGTTGCCGCGAGATAAAGAGCGCGTTTTTGTCAAAATGGCCCGACACGTCGGCCTGCTACGCGGGCAAGGCGTTTTTGACGCTGGCCATGGCGCGTATCGTGGAGCAAGAGGGCTTAGGGTTGGACGTAGTGTCGGGCGGCGAGCTTCTTGTGGCGCAACGGGCCGCCTTTCCTATGAATCGCGTGGAGCTTCACGGCAACGCAAAATCCGAGCGCGAGCTTCGCGCGGCGCTGTCCTTGGGCGTGGGACGGATTATCGTCGACGGAATTATGGAGCTTGAGGTTTTGTCCGATTTGGCGGACGAGATGGAACGTGACGCTAACATAATGCTTCGCGTATCCCCGGGTGTCGCCCCCCATACGCATTCTTACCTCGTCACGGGACATCAGGGCAGCAAGTTCGGCCTTCCGTTGGAGGGAGAATTGCTCCAAAACGCCGTCCGCCTTGCCGTCGCGTCAAAACATGTTCGCCTGAAGGGCTTTCATTTTCATGTAGGTTCTCAAATATTTGAGCCGGACTCTCATGTAGAAGCCGTAAAACGTGTTATTGCCTTAGTTGACAAGCTGCAAAAAGAGTACGGCATACCCACGGAGGAGCTGAACTTCGGCGGCGGATACGGAGTGGGGCAAATGCCCGACGTAAAGGGCGAGCCCCACGTCCCGGTGGCGCTCTTCACCGACGGGATGATGACGACTCTGACCCGGGAATGCGAGGCGCGCGGTCTGAGGCGTCCGGCCGTGGTCATAGAGCCGGGCAGGTGGGTCGTAGGGACGGCGGGGATAACGCTTTACAATATAGAGACCATAAAGCGATTGGACGGCGTGACATACATAGGCGTGGACGGCGGAATGCCGGACAACCCGCGCCCCTCGCTTTATTCGGCCCCCTATCGCGCCGTTTTGGCCAACAAGACAGACGAAGAACCGCTTGAAAGCGTCTCGATAGCCGGCAAGTGCTGCGAGACGGGCGATATTTTGATTCAGTCCGAGCTTTTGCCGACGAGCGTCAGGCGCGGCGACATTTTGGCGGTGTTCAACACGGGCGCTTACAATTTTTCGATGGCCACAGACTACAACAGGTTAGGACGCCCCGCGCTTGTCTTTGTGAGAAACGGAGAGCCCTGCATAGCCGCGTACCGCCGGACGGAAGAGGACCTGTTGCAAGGGGAGGTCGTGCCGGAAATGCTGCGCTGAAAAGGAAGAGAAGGTATGAACGTGTTAAGAGAACAAGATTTGGATTCGGAGCGATATACATACGGCGACTACAAAACATGGGACGACGGTCTGCGCTGGGAGCTGATAGACGGCGAAGCGTTTTGTATGAGCCCCGCTCCAAGAACCGTACATCAGCGTATTTTGCTGAAGCTAAGCACAAGATTAGAAAATTATTTTGAGGGTAAACAATGTCAGGTTCTAATATCACCGATTGACGTTCTTTTGCCTGAGGGCGACGAGCCGGAGGACGAGATTGAAACCGTTGTCCAGCCGGATATTCTGATTCTCTGCGACGAGTCAAAGGCGCGTGAATTCGGCGTGGTCGGCGCTCCCGACGTCGTGTTTGAGATACTTTCGCCGTCTACGTCCAAGCGCGACATGAGCAAAAAATTGCTTTTGTATGAGCGGAGCGGAGTCAAAGAATATTTTATAGTCGACGCGGACGAACATCTCGTGACCGCTTACCGGCGGGGCGGCGACGGTCTGTATTTTTCAAACAGCGCGAATTACAGAGACGCCGACACTCTGGAGTTTCGGACTTTTGAAGAATTAAAAATTCCTCTCGGCGCTGTATGGGAGTAATATCGCGAAAGGAGGGGAAGCCATGAACATACTGAGAGAACAAGATTTGGATTTGGACTATTACACATACGGCGACTACAAAACCTGGGACGACGGCATACGTTGGGAGCTGATAGACGGCAAAGCGTATTGCATGTACCCGCCCGCTATGAAGAGTGGGATACTTTGCATGGGCCCCGCCCCGAGAGTCGCGCATCAAACTGTTTTGGGGAATTTATTTGCGGAGTTGAAGATTTATTTCAAAGATAAAAAATGTCGTGTTTTTATGTCGCCGTTTGACGTCTCTTTGCCGAAAGGCGACGAGTCGGAGGACGAAATTGACACCGTTGTTCAGCCCGACATCCTTATTCTCTGCGACGAATCGAAACTGCGGCCTTCCGGTATAGTCGGCGCCCCCGACGTCGTGTTTGAGATACTCTCTCCGTCAACGTCCGCGCGTGACATGAATGAGAAATTGTCCTTGTATGAGAGAAGCGGAGTCAAAGAATATTTTATAGTCGACGCGGACGAACATCTCGTGACCGCTTATCGGCGGGGCGGCGACGGTCTGTATTTTTCAAACAGCGCGAATTACAGAGACGCCGACACTCTGGAGTTTCGGACTTTTAAAGAATTAAAAATTCCGCTCGGCGCTATATGGGAATGAAGCCTTAAAACTGAAGCCTTGAAACTGAAGACATCGAACTTTAGAATAATGTGTTAAAATGAAAAAATATCGCATTGAGATTTTTTTCTATTATTTATTTTGTATTTTATTTTATTTAAGAGGGAGCTGTTTTATAGTGAGAAAATGGAAGGGTATTTTGGCTTTACTGGTTTTCGCGCTGTTGTTCGCTTTGGTGTCGGAGGCCCGCGCCGCAACTTTTTGGGTTCCGTACTATGCGTATTTGGGAGACGAGAAAGGAAAAGAAGTAGTAAGCGAGAAAACAGTGGATTCCGGAACAACGGAGCAGTTTTATATTTACGCGCTTGACATCTACGGCGGCAATGACGGCGTCAACTCGAATGACTATTACGCAGTGTCATCTCCTGATCTTGCCGCTGAATTTACGATCACGAAAACAGGAGAAGAAAACCTGCACGTAGCTTATTCGCCTAGAGCCATATTGGATAATCTCAAATATGACATTCCAGACAATTTCGACTTCGGAAAACAGATTGGCAGAATTGACGTGAGATACACAAATATCGTGGACGCTGACGATGACAAATACAATTACGCGAGCACGCGATTCAGCCTCCAACTTGAGCTCAAGTCAGGGTCGGAGATATTCGCCGATACCGAGGTATTGCCAATCGTCAGAGTGGTTCGCGCAGGCAGCGGCGGCGATGACGGCGGCGGGTCCTGTGACGCTTTGGGGCTCGGCGCAGCGGCGCTTGCGCTTCCGCTCTTGGTTTCGCGGCGCAAAAAGTAGGCTTGAATTCAAACGGGGGCGACCGAGCGTGTGTCGCTCCTGTTTGTTTTTTGAGAGGATAAAATTTGAAAGGGAGGAATTGGTTATGCGTAATCGTTTTGTTGTGGCGTTTTTCGCGGCGGTTTTGTTCTTCGCGGTTTGCGGGGAGGCTTTGGCCGCTCAGAAGCTCATCATCTATACGTCCATGAAGGAGTCCCTCATCGGAGGGATAGTGGAGGGTTTTAAGAAACAAAACCCCGGTATTGACGTTGACTACCAGTCGGCCGGCGCGGGCAAGCTCATGGCCAAGATAGCGGCCGAGCGTGAAAGCGGCAAGATATTGGCGGACCTCATCTGGACAAGCGAGGTGCCGGACTTCTACAGCATGAAGCAGCAAGGGATCTTGGAGCAGTACAAAACTCCGCTTATAGGCGAGATCCTGAACCCCTTTGGCGACTACGACGGATACTTCACGGCGGCGCGTCTCGGAACTCTCGGCATCGCCATCAATACCGACCAAATCAAGACCCCTCCCGCGCAGTGGTCAGACCTCTTCAAGCCAGAATACAAGGGCGCTTTCGGTGTAGCCGACCCGGCGCTCTCCGGGACGTCCTACATGAGCGTGGCGTTGCTGGAAAAACAGTTCGGCTGGGAGTTCTTTGACAAGCTCTACGGCAACAAAGCCCGTATCGGCAAGGGGTCGGGTCAAGTGGTGGACGACACCGCGTCCGGCGAGCTCGCGGCCAGCCTTGCCGTCGACTATATCACCAACGACAAAATAGCCAAGGGCGCCCACATCGCTCTTTACTATCCCCCGGAACTGCTTATGGCTCCAAGCCCGATAGCGATATTCAAGGGAACGCTCAATCTCGAAGCCGCGAAGAAGTTTTTGGATTATCTGCTCTCCTATGACGCGCAGGTCTTGGTCGCCAGCGAGGGCACTCTGTCCGTCCGTACAGACGTGAAGAACGCCGACGGCTTTATGCTCCCCGAGGCCCAAGACGCTCTTAATCGCGCCATCAAAATTGACTACATCGAAATGATGGCCGGCAAAGAGGCGCTGATCAAGAAATTTACAGACACATTGCAGGGCAAGAAATAATTCCTGCACAAAATATCGACGCGGGACGGGGTATAACCTCCGTCCCGCGTTTTTGTAGGGATTTCGAGAGGATGATGACCCATATGGAAGAAATAATCAAGATTGAGGGGATAGTCAAGAACTACGGCAAACACAAGGTTCACGACGGGCTTGACCTCTCGGTTCAAAAGGGCGAGTGCTTCACGTTGCTTGGGCCCTCCGGCTGCGGCAAGACGGTGCTGCTTCGCCTCATAGCCGGCTTCGAGCAGCCGGACGCGGGGAAAATCAGCATCGGCGACACGGTTGTGACGGACCCGGCGAACGGCGTGAACTTCTCGCCCGACAGCCGAGGGATTGGCATGGTCTTTCAGGACTACGCCGTGTGGCCTCATATGACGGTGTTCGACAACGTAACATATCCGTTGAAACTCGCCGGTACGTCCAAAGACGAGATGGCCGCGCGGGGCATGGAGACAATAGAGATGGTTGGCATGAAGGGGCTCGACAAGCGCCTGCCCTCCGAGCTTTCGGGCGGTCAGCAGCAGCGCGTCGCCTTGGCCCGCGCCCTCATAGCCAAGCCGTCGCTGATGCTTTTGGACGAGCCCCTGACAAACTTAGACGCAAACTTGCGCGAGGAGATGCGCTTCGAGATCAAGGAATTGCAGCGCAAGCTCGACATAACAGTTCTCTACATCACGCACGACCAAGAAGTGGCCTTGGCCTTGTCCGATAGGATTGCCATAATGGACGACCGAGGAAAAATCCGCCAGATAGGAAGCCCCTGGGACATCTTCGAGAGCCCGGCCGATCCTTTTGTCTTCAGTTTTATGGGCATAGCGAACTTCCTCCCCGTAAAACGGAGCGGAGGCGATTACGTCGTCGGAAACGGAGCGCAGGTCGTCAACTGGAAAAAACCCGCCGATAACTCCTCAGACTGGGTCGCGGGTTTTCGCCCGTCAGACGTGGAGATAACCCACGGCGGGGAGGGCTTGCGAGGGACAATAAAGCGCGCGAGCTTCCTCGGAGCGACTATGGATTATTTGGTCGATATAGACGGGGCGCATTTGAGAACGAGCGTCGAAACTCACGAGGCGCTGGCCAAAGACCTCATGTTCAAAGACGGCGAGGGCTGCGTCATCAGCTTCCACAATTTGCTTTGGTTTGACGCGGAAAGCCTCAAGGGCATCGAAAAACAACTAGAGGGAAAGGGGGCCCGAGCATGAGCACCGGCGCAAAAGGATTGCAACAGCGGCAAAATTTCGGCGTGGCTCAGGTTATATTGTTTTTGTCCATCGCCGTATTGGTCATAGTGGTGGCCGTTCCGGTTCTGCTTATTTTGTTCAACGCCTTTTGGGTAGACGGACACTTCAACTTAGCGGACGTCATTAAGGTCATAAGCGAGCCGGACACGTATCAGGCGCTCATAAACTCCCTCATAATCTCAGCCGGTACCACCATCGGCAGCACCATAGTCGGCACGTTCTTCGCCTGGCTCGTCACGCGCACAGACCTTCCCTACAAGGGCTTTATGAAGGCCATGTTCTTGGTTCCCTTCATGCTCCCGTCGTTTATCGGGGCTATGGCGTGGAAAATGCTTCTCTCCCCCCGCGCCGGGTTCATCAACCGCTTCTTTATGCGCGACCTCGGTTTCGACGGGCCTATTTTCAATATCTACAGCTACGCCGGGATAATTTTGGTCGAGATAATGTACCTCTTCCCGTTCGTGTTCATCCAAGTCTGCGGAGCCTTAGAGCGCATGGACCCGACGCTTGAGGAGTCGGCGCGCATATCGGGCGCCGGGCTTTTCACGATAACGCGCAAGATAACCATTCCGTTGGTGCTGCCGAGCATTTTGTCGGGCGCGCTTTTGATTATGCTCTACTCCATGGCTCACTTCGGGACGGTGGCGGTCTTGGGCATAGAAAACGGTATTTTCAACATACCGACGCTCATATATCAACGAATACACCAAAGCGCGGGGAGCTTCGCGTCCATCAGGACGGGAACGGTCTTGGCGACGGTGCTCGTCATCACGGCGGCGTTCATTATCTGGCTTCAGGGTAAAATCCTGACACGCGGACATTATCAGATTATAGCCGGCAAGAGCTTCCGCCCGATGGAACTGAAGCTCCGCGCCCTCAAGGCGCCGCTCTTTATATTCTGCTTAGCCTACATCGCTTTCACGATAGTGCTGCCGACGGTGGTTATCTTCTTGGTCGGAGGGCTCAAGACTTACGGCCTTCCCTTTACGTGGGAAAATCTCTCGCTCAATAACTATAAATTCATACTGTTCGACTACAAACTCACGAAGGACGCCATCTGGAACAGCGTCACGCTGGGGTTCTCGGCCGCGGTCATAACGATGTTCGCGGGCGTCATGATCTCCTACGTCATCGTCAAGATGAAGGTGCGGGGCAAGGGAATTCTCGAATTTTTGGGGATGCTCCCGTTCTCAGTTCCGGGGTCGGTCATCGCGCTCGGCGTCATCTTGGCCTGGAGCGGCAAATACGGCGTCAACCTCTACAACACCGTCTGGATAATCCTCGTGGCCTACATTGCCCGCTATATGGCGTTTTCGCTCAGGGCAAACTCGGCGGCGCTTGAGCAGGTACACGACTCGCTGATGGAGGCGGCGCGCGTCTGCGGAGCCTCGATGTGGCAGACTTTGCGGGACATCGTTCTGCCCCTCGTAAAGCCCGGCATGATAGCGGCTTTCTTCCTGATCTTCCTGCCGTCCCTGCGGGAGCTTACGGTCTCCATCATGCTCTACTCGCCTACGACGCGCACCATCGGCGTTGCCATATACACGCTGAACGAAGACGGGGAGACCGTGATGTCGGCGGCGCTGGCCGGAATCGCCCTGATTCTCATCGTAGTCGGCCAGACCCTTATAAACCGCTTCACCGCGCGGAAGGGGGCAAAATAACATGTCTCACGTAAGACTTGTGAACGTGACCAAGCGCTTCAGCGACGTCACGGCCGTCAATGGTCTCAATTTGGAAATAGGCAAGGGAGAATGCTTCTCCATGCTCGGGCCCTCCGGCTGCGGCAAGACCACGACTTTGCGCATGGTTGCGGGATTTGAGGACCTCAGCGAGGGCGAGGTCTACGTGGGCGACAGGCTCATCTCCTCTCCGGCGAAAAACTACTACCTGCCGCCTGAGAAGCGCGACTTCGGCATGGTCTTTCAGGCCTTCGCCGTGTGGCCGCACCTCTCGGTCTACGAAAACGTGGCCTTCCCCTTGCGCATCCGCAAGCTCCCGACGGCCGAGATAGACAAGCGCACCAAAGACGCGCTCGCCTCGACAAACCTTCTCTCCGCGGCCAAAGACAGCCCAGACAACCTCTCAGGCGGCGGCAAACAGCGCGTGGCCTTGGCCCGGGCGCTGGCGATAAACCCGGACGTCATGCTTTTGGACGAGCCCCTTTCGAGCCTCGACCCGCACCTGCGCGAGGAGATGCGCTTTGAGATAAAAGACCTGCAGCGCAAATACGGCTTCTCCATACTTTACGTCACCCACGACCAGGCAGAGGCCATGGCATTGTCTGACCGCATTCTCGTCATGAAGTTGGGCGTCGTGCAGCAGGTGGACTCCCCCCTTGACGTCTACAACAAGCCGGCGAACAGGTTCGTGTTCAGCTTCATCGGCCTGTCTAACTTCTTGGACCTCGTGTGGGACGGAGGCAAACCCGTCATACTCCACAACCCGCTGCACGCCACGCATGGGCAGGACGACGAGGCCGTCATAGCGTCCTCTTCGGCGTCAAGCGGCGAGAACATCCCTCTGACGTCAGAGCTTACGCCAAGCGAGGAGATGGTAGGGGCAAAGACGTTTTCGCTTGCCAGCCGCCCCTCTGAGATAGACTTCACGGCGGAGGGCGGACTTCGCGGCGTAGTCAGCCGCAAGGCGTTTTTGGGGGAGATAATAGACTACCAGATTCGTGTGGGGAACCAAGAGCTTCGCGTCCAAAAAGGACGCCGCGCCCCAGGGCCTGAAAGAGGCGAAAACTGCGGACTGAAACTGCTCAGACCGTTTTGGTACGCGTAAAGAATTGACAGGAAAACACTAAAAAAGCCCGCGCGGGATCTGATCTGGACCCCGCGCGGGCTTTTGCTGCGCTATATAGCTATAAATTTTTTCGGGAATTCAGGTTACATGTGTTCATATGGCTCGGTATGCAATGTTATGAGGGAGTGTTTCCCCAAAATGACCTTCAGGCCGTCCTCGAGCGCTGTGGCGACATCGTGAGAGCGCTTGAGCGACAGATTGCCGTCCATCAGTATATGCGCCTCAATTGCCGCGTAAAAGCCTATTCTCCGGGTCCTGATTTTATGTATATCCATAATTTCCGGAAACGTCAAGGCGGCGCGCTCTATAAGACTCAGCTGTTCAGGCGCTAAAGACGTGTCCAATACGTCTTTTATGCTGTCCCACGAGATAGACACGGCTACGTGAAGTATAAAAGTGCTCACCAAGACGGCCGCCGCCGGGTCGAGAACGGCCCATTTGTCCCCGCCGATCAGGCTTCCCCCTATCCCCAAAAGCGCGCCGACCGACGACATGGCGTCAGAGCGGTGATGCCATGCGTTTGCCTCAAGAGACGGGCTGTTGAGTTTTTTACCCCGGGTCAGCGTGATGTGGAACAAAACCTCTTTGAGCAAAATAGAGACGACAGCCGCCCAAAAGGCCACGATACCGGGGTTCGGCAGCGTCTCTCCGCGCACAAAGCGTATAATGCTGCGGCTCCCCTCAAAGAAAATCCCGAGCCCCACGACAAAAAGCACCAGTCCGCAAAAAGCGGCCGCCAAGGTCTCGACGCGTCCGTGTCCGTATGCGTGGTCTTCGTCGGCCGGTTTGCTTGTGTAACTGAGCCCCAAGATGACCGCGAAGTCCGTCAAAAGGTCCGAGAGCGAGTGCGTGGCGTCCGCGATCATGGCTCCGCTGTTGCCCAGAATTCCGCAAGTGTATTTTCCGGCCGTGAGCACGATATTTATGCCAAGCCCCAAAAGCGTGACGGACATGCCGTCCTCGGCTCTTTTCTTGGCGTCTGTCGTCTCCTTGTTTGTCAGCGTTTCCTCATACGTCATCCTCAACACTCCTGTCACTTTCGGCTTATTTTCGGCTTATGCGCGAGTCTATGCGATTCTAATAATAATACGGCGCGGGCAAAATATGTTAAAGTATTTCGGGAATCTTGACTATGGAATCTTAGAATTTGGAATTTGATTAGAATTTGGAATTTGATTTGAGTTTTAGGAGAGATGACGATGAAGTCGGCTTTTATAAAGATGTCCGCGATTTGCATGATGTCCGCGATTTGTATGATGCTTGTCTTTTTATGTTTTGAGCCGGAGGCGCTGGGCGCTGACAGCGCGTCGCTTTTCCCCGAAGAAGCGCCTATGGTCACGATAAAACCGCACGGCGTGCCACGAAAACTGCGCGGCGTAGAACAAGAGGAGCCGATAAAACTTCCCGCGCCGAAGTCCAAAGACGTAAAACCCTTACCCGATAAGTTACCCGATCCGAAGTCGTCCGACGTAGTGCCGCCCGATATAAAATCGGCCGACATAAAGTCATCCGACAAAAGCTCAAGAGAAACCATAGACGAGCTGCTTAAAGACCTTACCGCGACGACCTCCTCGAAAACCCCTAAACCGTCGCTTCCGCCCGCCGCCCTTCAAGCCATAGCGGAGGCGGAAGCCACATCGCGCGATCTCGCGGCGGAGGGGTATTCATCCGTCATGCCGAAAGACGGCAAAATGTCTTGGCCCGTCACGGGCGCAATATCGTCAGGCTATGGCAGGCGCGGCAGGCGGCGCATGCACAGCGGCCTTGACATGCCGATGCCCTCCGGCACACCCATCGGGGCCGCGGCGGACGGCGTTGTCGCGGATATCGGTTCATCGAAAAAAGCGAGCTATCGCGGTTACGGCAACACGGTCGTGATAGACCACGGCAACGGCGTCACCACGCTCTACGCGCACTGCCTGAAGCTCGCCGTCAAGACGGGGCAGCGCGTAAAACGCGGCGACGTAGTAGCCTACGTAGGCCGGACGGGGCGCACCACTACCTCGCACGTCCATTTCGAGGTGAGGAAGAACGGCAAGCCGGTAAACCCGCTGCCCTATTTGACGGCTCGGTGAAAGAGGCGCAATGTCACGAAAATTCTTGACATAAATCAAACTACGGCGTATTGTTTCTTTAAGACCTCCGGGGGAGCTTTGCTGAGAGGGAAAAGCGATTTTTATAAATCGAGATTTTCCGACCCCAGAACCTGATCCGGGTAATGCCGGCGAAGGGAGCGAGAAAAAGTTAAATTCTGAAGAGGACGATAACTCGCTTACCCTTATACGCGAGCTATCGTCCTCTTTTGTTATGGCTGTCGTAGGGGCGCCCCTACAGAATATTATTTTCAGAAAGGATGATTTGTTATGGGAAATATCGGAGATTCGAGATTTGACAGGGACAGGCTTCGCAAGATGACTATGGCCGCGCTTTTCGCGGCTCTCGCCGTGCTCTTGTCGCCCCTTTCCGTGCCGGTGGGGCCGTCTAAGTGCTTTCCTGTTCAGCACGCGGTGAACGCGCTCGCCGGGGTGACGCTTGGGCCCTGGTGGGCCTGCGGCAGCGCGTTCGTGTCCAGCTTTGTGCGTAACGCCCTTGGCACCGGGACGCTTTTGGCGTTTCCGGGGAGTATGTTCGGCGCGCTCGCCGTGGGGTTCGCCGCAAAGTTTGTGAGCGAGAAAAGGCGTTTTTGGGCGGCGCTGGCCGAGCCTTTCGCCACAGGGACTCTGGGCGCCGGCGCGGCCACTCTCATAGCGTCGGGCGCCTTCAACGCGGGTTTATTCGGTACGCTCGCCGTGGCGTTTTTGGTCAGCAGCGTTCCGGGTTCGATCATAGGGTGCTTCGCGCTGCGCGTCTTGGACAAGGGGCTTTTGAAGCGAAACAGCAGCGCGTCGGCATAGGGCTTTCGTATGGGGAGGCGTATTATGACGGAAAAATTTTCGCATATCGTTTTTGAGGAAGTTCAGCCTTTGCTATCGCGGATATACAAACATCCTTTCAACGCAGAGCTGAGCTTGGGCACTCTATCGCGCGAGAGGTTCAAGGGATATATCCGGCAGGACAGCCTCTATCTCGTGGATTTCACGCGCGCGCTGGCCATGTCGGCCTCGCGCGCGACATCCGAGAAAGCGATTGGCCTATTGCTCGACTTGGCGCAGGGCGTGCTGTTTGACGAGCGCGCTTTGCATGAGCGTTATTTTGCCGAGTATGGGGTCTCGGACGCGGGGCGCGCGAACAGGACTTGCCTCGGCTACACTTCATATCTCCTGTACGCCGCCGCCTGCTTGGATTTTGGCGAAGCGCTGGCCGCCCTCTTGCCCTGCTTTTGGATATATCGCGAGGTGGGGAACCACATAGCCAAAACCGCCGCGTCTGACAACCCCTATCATCTATGGATAGAAACTTACTCGGACGAGAGCTTTTCCGAGAAGGTGGACGCCTATGTCGAGTTGGTCGATCTGGTGGCCGGGGAAGGTTCGAGCGCGCTGCGAGATAATATGAAAAAACATTTTATGACCGCCTCTATGTTCGAGTATTTTTTCTGGGACGACGCTTATAAAATGAACGATTGGGAGATGTAAGTCCCGAAAATAAGCCCGAAATTGTGGTAAAATGTCTCGTTTGTGAGGCTTTATATTTTATCTTAATCAAGGGAGTTGTTGAAATGTCTGAGCTAGTAACTATTGTGATGGAGCCCAGAGAAAAAGGCAGTAAACTCGATAACGGAAGGATGCGCAAAGAGGGGTTCACACCCTGCGTGTTTTACGGCCCCGAGCTGCCCGAGCCGGTCATCGGCAAAATCGATACGGCGAAGGTGACGCGCCTGTTGGCCGGCACTCGCTGGGAGACCATGCGCCTGACGATCAAGCTGCCGGGCGGCGCGGAGGAGATGGGCATTATCCGCGAGGTGCAGCGCCACCCCCTGACCGGAAAGATAGTCCACGTAGACTTTATGCGCCTTCTGAAAGACCGTAAAGTCACGGTGAACGTCCCTATCGTTATTCACGGCAAAGAAGCCTGCGTCGGCTTAAAAGACGGCGGCATCTTAGAAAACCTTCACGAGATCGAGGTGGAAACTCTGCCTATAAGCATTCCGGACTCCATCGACGTCGATATTTCCGCGCTCGGCTTGGGTGACATGATCCACGTTTCCGACCTCAAATTAGTCGCCGACATCGAGATTTTGGCCGACCCCGACGAGGTCTTGGTCAACATAGCGGCGCCTAAGGCCGAGGTCGAGGCAGAGGCCGAAGGCGAGGAAAAAGAGGTAGAGGTCGTGGCCAAGGGCAAGGCGGCCAAGGCCGAGAAGGAAGAATAAGTTCGTAAGATTCAGCCCTTATGAAATTAGTGGTCGGCCTGGGGAACCCCGGGCAGGAATACGCGTTTACGCGGCACAATATGGGCTTTGCCGTCGTAGACCATATAGCGAGCGCTCATTCGCTGGGCGGCCCGGTCTCGAAGTTCAGAGGAGAGTTTTGGCGAGACCGGGATTGCCTTTTGCTCAAACCCGAGACGTTCATGAACCTGAGCGGCCTTGCCGTCCGGGAGGCTTTTGATTTTTACAAAATGGAAAGCGCCGACGTTTTGATAATATGCGACGATATGGCCCTGCCCTACGGACAGCTCAGACTTCGCGCGGGCGGCAGCGCCGGAGGGCATAACGGCTTGGCCTCGGTTATATCGAGCCTCGGGACTCTCGATGTCGCGCGTCTTCGCATAGGCATCGGAAAATCCTTGTCTCAAAACGCGCAGCGCCAAAACACCGTAAACTGGGTGCTCGGGCACCTTTCAAAAGAGGAGATGGAAGAGTTCCCCGCTATTATCGACCATGCGGCGGAGGGCGTCGAGGCTTGGCTGACGCTTGACATAGACAGAGCTATGAGCCGCGTCAACCTGAAGAAGCCATCGCCTCCGCCAAGTCCCTGATGCCCTTGGCGCCCCCGGGCCCCGACATGCTGCTTCCTATGACGTTCCAACCACGCTTGACCTTTAGCTCATGCGCCAATTTCTTGCCGCTGTCGCCGCTGAAGTCGCCCTTGGCCTTCAGCTCGCGCCTCGTCACGGCGAGCGTTTTTATCCCAAAAACCGCGCTTCCCGCCCTGACAGCCGCCAAATCGACAAGGCACCGCGCGCTCTCCGGCAGCGGCCCGAACCTGTCCGCCATCTCCGCGCCCAAAGAGACGGCCTCGTCTATCGAGCCGGCCTGCTCGCACTTCATCACGCGGCGATAAAGCGTCACTCTCACGTCGTCCTGCGGGATGTAGAAGTTCGGTATGGAGCCCGTTATTTCGCTCGTTATGTCGGGCTTTTCGGGCACGCCGCCGCGCAACGCCGAAATTTCGCGTTCTAACATTCTGTAGAACAAGTGAAAGCCCGTCTTGCTGTTTCCGTGCTGTTTTATGCCCCCGACTTCCCCGGCGCCCCTTATATCGAGGTCGCGCCGTGCCAAGGAATACCCCGCGCCAAGCCCAGTGAAGCTCGATATGGCGTCAAGCCTGTCTAAAGTCTCGCGGCGCAGATCCTGATCCGCTGGATAGAAGAACCATGCGAAAGCACTCTCGTTTCGCCGCCCGACTCTCCCCCTCAGCTGGTACATCTGGGCCAGGCCAAGCTCCTGCGCGTCGTCAACGATTATCGTGTTGGCGCGTCCCACGTCGAGGCCGCTCTCTATTATCGTCGTGCAGAGCAGAATGTCGATTTTCCCATCGTAAAAGTCTATCATAGTCGCTTCTAACTCGCGTTCCGGCATCTGCCCGTGAGCTATTTTTATTTTGGCGTCGGGGAAAGAAGCGCTCAACATATTTTTTTGGCTTTCCATGCGCGATATGCGGTTTGTGACAAAATATACCTGCCCTCCGCGCGTCAGCTCGTTCAACACGGCCTTTCGGACGAGGCCGCCCTGCCAGGGTCCGGCGTATGTCGTCACGGGGAACCTTTCGTTCGGCGGCGTGGAAAGCACGGATATGTCGCGCAGGCCCCGCAAAGACAAGGAGAGCGTGCGCGGAATGGGCGTGGCCGAAAGGCTCAGGATGTCCACCGCGCCATATGTTCTTTTCAATTCTTCTTTGTGCATGACGCCGAACCTATGTTCTTCGTCTATGATCAAAAGTCCGATGTTGCGAAATTCAACGCTGTTCGCGCCCTTTTGAAGCAGCTTGTGGGTGCCTATCAATATATCGATATTTCCCTTTTTGGCGTCGGC